>DATEFF010000042.1:0-8648 GCA_035280785.1 Saccharimonadales bacterium (SeqCode) | reverse complement strand
CATCATGGCTGCACCGTGGACGTCTGGCTTTGCGGGCTCTTTATCTTCAGGCTTTTCGCCTTCCTTTGGTGGGAGGGGGGCCTTTTCTTTCTTTGGCTCCTCAAATGTACCATCGGCGTCAGGCGTTAGCTCGTCCTTAACTTCTGGCGTCTTTGGCTTTAAGTCGGCGGGCTCAGCCGGCTTTGGCTCTTCGGCTGGCTTGAAGTTAGAGAACGCGCCAAGTGGTCGCTTCTCTACTTTGGCTTCGGCCAAGAATGGCGAGACAGGCTCGGTCGGCTCAGCGTCGACCTTGGGGGCTGCGGGCTTTTCGTCCATGAGGTCAAGTGGGTCGGGCCAAGCGACGTCGCCATCCGCCTTCTTATCGGCTTCTGTTTGCTCTGGCGGTGACTGTGGTTCGGTTGGCTTAGGTTCTGAGCGTTCCTCGAGTTTTGGCTCAGCGGTAGGTTCGGGCATTTTGGGCTCGACGTCGAGGTCAAGCTTGAGATCGCTCAAGTCTGGAAGCGCAGGCTCTTCAGGCTCAACCTTGGCCGGAGCAGAAACCGGAGCTTCAGGGACAATCTCTTCAGCCTTACTGACAGGCTGCACAGATACCCCAACGCGAGTCGCAGTCTTGCGGGATGCAGGCGGGACGATGTCCATAAACGATCCACGGCGAGATCGAGTGTCACCCAAACGGTGCTTTGCGGGCGTGCTGGTCGACCTGATAGCAGGAGCTTCGGTCGAAGGCGTTGAGCTCGAGACGGCGACAGGCTCTGGCTTCGACTCAGGCTTTGGCTCACTGACAGGGGCGGGCGTTATAACGACTGGCGAGGCCTTTGGCGCAGTTGCAGGGTCAGAACCGCCGTGGTCGTCCTGGGTCTTGGTGGCGAGGTTGGTTACTGCCTTGTCGAGCTCTTCAAAATCAAAATCATTCATCTATTTCAGTTATCCTTTGCCGTTTCTAAACCGTGTGCGCTGTCAATTATGCTGCCAAAGACCTTAGCTTTTAGGCTGGAGCCGCCTACCAATAGTCCATCGATACCCTCACCACGCATGAATGCACCTGCGTTGGATGCGTCGACGCTGCCGCCATACAGCACACGAACTGTTTCTGCGGCCTTGTCGCCAAAGAGTGCCCGGACGTGCTTACGGATGAGCTTACCTACCTTTTCAGCGTCTTCGACTTTGGCAAAGTCCCCCGTGCCGATTGCCCACACTGGCTCGTACGCGATGACAACATTTTCAATCTCGTCGCTGCTGATGTTTCGCAGACCGGCAACAACTTGGTCGTGGATGACATGCGCCGTCTCGCCTTCGCTGCGTTCATGTTTGGTCTCGCCGACACAGAGGATCGGCTTCATGCCGTTGCGTAGAACCGCTTGGACTTTGTTGGCCACTAGCTTGTTTGTCTCGCCAAAGATATGGCGGCGTTCGGAGTGACCAACGATAACATAGCTGACGAGTCCACGCATCTGCGTGGCAGAGACTTCGCCAGTAAACGCACCAGCATCTTCGAAGTAGCAGTTCTGTGCGCCCAGACGGAACTTGCGGTGGTTAACCTGGAGCGACAAAGACTGGAGCGCCAAAAGATTAGGACACAGAACAACCTCGACGTCACGATAGCTCGGCGCCTGCTCTTGAAGCTTGTGCAAATACAGACTGGCCTGACCGGTCGTAAAATGCATCTTCCAGTTACCGACAATCAGTTTTTTGGACATCAGCTGCTCACCCGATTTATTCTTATGCTTTAATCCTACTATGTTTTGGCCCACCTGACTAGGTTGGCGTCCCTGCTAACGGTTCATTAATGCTTCAACGCCCGGCAGACGCTCGCCCGCCATAAGGTCAAGGCTGGCACTGCCGCCGGTCGAGACGTGGCCAAAGCTGCCACCTTTTTGTGGATCCCAGTGGAGGGCAAAGTCAACAGTGTCACCGCCACCAACAATAGTCATCGCTTGGTCGTGGCGCTTCGCCATGGCGTCTGCCAGATAGGCCGAGCCGCTGCTAAAAGCTTCCTTCTCTGTGACGCCCATCGTGCCGCTCCATACAATCGTGCCGGCGTTGGCAAGCAATTCAACGGCATGACTAATTGTGCGTGTGCCGATATCAACAATGTACTCATCAGGGGTTACCTCTGGCACATTGACGACGGTGCGTCGCTGTTGCTCGCTTTCGATGTCGGTTGTGACCGCAACATCGACTGGCAAGTAAATAAACTCATCAACCGAACGTTGGCCCGAAACCTTGCTCAGCGCTCGCGCGTAAATGTGTTGCAGCGTCTCCGACTCGTCATCATCGTGTTTGCTCTTGCCAATCTCGTGACCCTTGTACTGCAAAAACGTGTTGGCAAGCGCACCGCCGATAATAATCTGGTCGGCCATGTCCACAAATCGCTCCAGGACTTTAATCTTGTCGCTGACTTTTGCGCCACCAACAATGGCGACCATTGGGCGCTTTGGGTTTTCCATTGCGGCCGTGATTGTTGTGACCTCACGCTCTATCAGTAGCCCGGCAACGCTGGGCAGGTGATGCGTAATTGCTTCGGTGCTGGCGTGGGCGCGATGCACGACGCCAAAGCCATCCTGTACAAAATACTTCGCGCCGGTATCAGCCATAAGTCGCTGAGCAAAGGCGTCGTCGTTGGCTTCTTCCTCTGGATGAAAGCGCAAATTCTCGAGCAGGACGACCTGGCCGCTGCCCATATTTTTGACTGCCTGCACAACGCGGTCGCCAACACATTCAGGCACAAAAGGCACGTGCTCGCCCAGCAAGTCGCTGAGGCGGTCGGCAACGGGCGCCAAACTGAACGCCGGGTCGGCCTTGCCTTCAGGCCTGCCTAGGTGCGAGCAAATCACAATCTGACAGCCGCGCTGGCGAAGTTCTTGCAGCGTCGGTAGTGATTGCGAGATTCGATAGTCATCAGCGACTTTGCCGCCGTCGAGTGGCACGTTGTAGTCAGCGCGGAGCAAGATTCGCTGACCGTCCAAGGGCACATCCAAAATAGTTTTCTTATAAAATGGCATTGAGTTTATTTAAGCATAAGTTGTTTGATTTCTCACTACGCAGGGCGAATCGCGATCGTCGCCAAAGACCAACGCTTAGATTGCGTAGAGGTTGCCGCAAAAGGGCCGTCCGAGCCAGTAGCCACTGCCGACTTGGTGTAGCTCACCAGTGCAGGATTGATGTCAGTGTTGCTTGTGCAGGTTGCGAGCTCGTTACTAAAGCCGCTTGGGTCAGTCCAATCCGCGCCAGTCATCGTTGTGTTGGCGGTTGTTGGCAAGCCGTAGACTGTCATAATCATCGACCCAACGGTTGCAATCGTCACGGCCGGCGCGCTTGCGGTCGTGCCCGCGGTTGCGAGCTCATCTGTTATGACCGCGGCATCCAGTGGCGAAGACTGGTTAACGCCCGAAAAGACACGAACCTGCGCGGTCATGTTGGCGGTGTTTGCCGACGTTGCTGTGACGGTCGAGCTTGCGTCGCCACCCTGAGCCAAGCGCGTATAGATGGCAATTGTGTATGCAGCTGCGCCCGCTCGCTCTTCGGCCTGCTTGGTCCAGCCACTGATGGCGTTGAAGAGCGTCGTGAGGTTGCTGTTTTGGGCGACGACCAAAACCATAAGGTCACCGGTTTGGGTTGAGGCAGGAATAGTCACGCCGATGCTATTAGTCGTATTGACGTTATTGAAAGCCGAGGCGCGCAAAGCAACCGTGCCGGCGGGTGGAAAGACAGATGCCCACGTCGAGCCGGTCCAGTACTTGATGTCGCTGGGCTCAACCCAAGTCGAGCCGTTATAATATCGAGTTTTTGCCTTAGTCAGCGCCGTCCAGGACGTTCCGTTCCAGACTTGTGGCGTGGCCATTACGGCTGGACCCAGAGGTCACCGACACTCGGGTTGCTAGGTTGCGAGGCGCCGTAGCTAACTTTGCGGTCGATGTTGGGCGCGCTGATAATACCCGTCGGACCAACATACGCCAGCGGCGTGTTGTCGGCTTGGGTCCACTCCGTCAGGTTGACTGATTGACCAGTACTACGTTGCTGAACACGAAATGGCGTGGAATTATCGGCGGCGGCACGAGCGCGGAGCTCGCCTTTCTCGTTGTGGTAGCCAGTGCGTACGCCATTGTAATAGAATGCCAGCGCATCTGGAGTGCTACCTGTGGCAGTGTAATTCAGTTTGACGGTCAAAAATCCGTTCGTTGTGGCCGCATTTGTGACCGAGCCAAGGTTGTTGCCTGTCTTGAGGACTGCGGAGTCGCTCACGGCGGTGTCTACATATGTTTTGTTTGCAGCGTCTGTGGAGCCGCTCGGAGTCGGGACAACTGGCGAGCTCGAGAATGTCTTAACGCCAGCAACAGCTTCGGTGCCGGTATTGTGTACGACGGCCGAGTCGTTAGCTTTTGCCGCAAGCGAACCGCCAGATTTAAGCGTTCCGTCGGCATTGTGTTCGACGCTCAGAAAATCATTGAGGATTGAACCCCAAGTTCCACCATCTGCGCCAGGTGTTGGAAGTCTGCTCATAGCTACCTACTATGATAGCCATAAGCGGCACGTCCGACAAGTTCGATCGAGCGACTACTCTAGTACACGAACGCGAATTGTGTCTGTGTTGCCAGGAACGCCAGGCTGCTGACCAGATACGACAACAACGGTCGAACCTGCGTCGAAGAAATCTTGCTCGCGCAATTCCTTGGCCAGGTCATAGCCAGCGTTCTCGCCGTCTTCGCGGAGGAAGCTCTTGTTGGCGTACAGCAAAGTTAGCTGCTGAGCCACACGAGGAACGGAGGTAACGGAAACAATTGGCATAGATGGGCGGTGGCTCGCAATACTACGGGCGGTTGCGCCGGTCTTTGTCTCACAGATGATCGCCTTTGCGCCGATCTGGTGGGCCAGCGTTGTAACGGCAGAGCTGATTGAATCCTGGCGGTCAGCGCGAGTTGGCTCATCACTATAAAGGATTGGACGGACTGGCTCGTGCTCTTGAGTGTAAAGAATTACGCGCTTCATTGTCGCGATAGCTTCGATTGGGTAGCTGCCCATGGCTGACTCTTCGCTCAGCATCAGACAGTCAGCGCCGCTAATAACAGCGGTTGCGATGTCGCTAACCTCAGCGCGAGTTGGCTCTGGACTGTCCACCATGCTCATAAGCATCTGGGTTGCAACAATACTAATCTTGCCGTGCTTCTGGCAGAGAGCGAGGATCTTGCGCTGTACGATTGGCACAACTTCTGGGCTAGCCTCGACAGCGAGGTCACCGCGAGCGACCATAACACCGTCAGAAACCTTGACGATTTCTTCAAGATTTTCGTCGGCAATCGCTGCTGGCGTTTCAACCTTGGCGATAACTTTGACTTCCGAGCCCTTCTCTTTCAGCATCTTCTTGAGGAGCTTGATGTCGTCGGCACTCTGGACGAAGCTCAGTGCAACATAGTCATAGTCCTGGGTGACACCAAAGTCGATGTCTTTGAGATCTTTTGGCGTGAGGATGTCACCGCCAAAGTCAGTGTCGGGCAGGTTGATGCCCTTGCGCTGCAAAACAAAGCCGTCGTTCTCGACGCGAACGTTTACGGCAGCAGCGTCTTCCTCGACGCCCAGAACAGTCGTGCGGACCTTACCGTCGTACATGTACAGACGCTCACCGGCCTTAACCTTCTTGCTCAGGTCGTACTGAATTGGCAGCGTGTTGGCGCCATCGTACTCACCCTTGAAGACCAGTCGAAGCTCTTGGTCTTTGTGGAGTTCAATCTTCCCCTCAAAGTCGCCAAGGCGAATCTTTGGACCTTGAAGGTCTTGGAGGATAGTGACCGGCTTCTCTGCTGCTTCGCTTGCTTGGCGAACCCAGCCAGCCCAGCGGATAGCCTGCTCTTCGGTTGCGTGGCTAAAGTTAAGGCGGAAGCCGTTAACGCCTGCTTTGAGCATTGCTTCAATTTTTTCGTAGCTGTCGGTCGCTGGTCCAACGGTTGCCAGAATCTTGGCGCGTTTAAAAACTCGGGGTGCTGATGATGTATTCATAGTTACCAACTATTATATCAGGTATAGCAAGCGTTAGCCTACTGCATTGGCGTGAAAGTTGGAGGCGGCAGCTGATTGTTGTGGCGACGGCGCGCAATCAACCAGATGATAAGCCCAATCACAAGTAGAATGCCGAGCCCGCCGAGCGACCATGTAAGCCACGCTGGCCAACCACCATCGGTTGCAGGAGCTTCCGTTGGCGTCGAGGTTTCTGGAGTTGATGTCGAGGTCGATGATTCGACTGGGCTTACTGTCACATCGAACTCTTTTGTCGTTGTGCCAGCACCAGGTCCATACACGATAATCTTCACTTTTGTCGCGGGGTTAGTCGCCGTATCCCACAGCCACTTCAATGTACCGGTTGAGTCTGGTGCGCCGCTGTAGGCGAGCTTACCATCAAGGTAGATTTCGGCTTTATCAAATGATTTACCCTCACCGTTAAGCGGGGTGATTGTAATGTAATACCCAGTAGAAGGGATCGCTTGCCCATTTGCGAGGTTAATTGCAACCTCCATGCCTGATGGCGTCTCTACGACAGTCGATTCCTGTGTCGCAGAGGACGAAGCGGGCTGAGAAGACGAAGATGACGAGCTAGAGCCAGATGAGCTCCCGCCAGAAGACGAACCACCGCCAGTGCTTGGTGTGGTCGATGAATTATAAAGTTCATTACCGTAAACACCACTGCCATAATTATCGGCGTGGACGGAAAGAGGGGTCAGCGCAAGGACCGTCGCTGCACCAAGAACGGCTAGTCCGCGAACTGCACGACGCAGGAATGATTGGACGATACTCACACGCACTATTTATTCCCCCTTATACAGGCTTCTTGCCGCCAGCGTATACAGATGCGCCGTAGGCCATACTATCACCGCTATTTGCGGTCTTGGATGAGTTCTTACCTTCAAACGTATTAATAAGACTCGTGACACCAGTCACAGCCAGCACCAGCAGCCCCACATGCTTCAGGAATTGCTGCCTCGTCATTGGCTTGTTTAGTAGTTCGTCTATTCGTTCTCTCATGGCACTCATTTTTTTATTTTCCTAGAGATTTGTTTGGTTTATAAGATTATGATAGCAAGCTTAAGCGCTTACTTGCAATGTTTTTATCACAGGCTGCCTCGCCGGTAAAGCTTATTTTTAAACTTTGCTATATTGCGTGCGTCACGATAACAGACACAACCAAGTCAGAACCCGCAACAGTCGTGCCGATCTGATCAATATCGACCGTCAGGTAATCGCCCGCGACCAATGCCGTCACGTCTGGCGTCGCACCCGGACCACCCGTATTGGCGCCAGCAGCAATCGTTGGCCGGTTGCCCTGTGTCGTATATATAGTGGTGCCGTTTTTGTTGACGTCCACAATCAATGCCTGGCCTGTTGGCGCCGTCCCCGCCATCAGCCTAACGCCAACAATTGTGTATGCGCCCTCAATTGGCAGTCGCAATGCGCCAGTCGCAGCCGACAGAATACCCTGCCGCGAAAAAGCCGACAGCGTAAACGTCCCCGTGTGAGTGTGGTTCCCTAGCGCAACGGTCGAGCCAGTGGCGCCAGTTGGAACTTGAGCAATCGGAACTTTTGTCGAGCCATCAAGACTCGCGTAGCCTCCCGCGACACCTTTATTAGCCGCTGCTTCCTTGGCCGCCAAGTCGCTCACCAAGTTCGTGACCTTGCTCTGGCTAATCGCCGAAACCTGCCCGTCGCCTACAACACCGCTTTTGAGTGTGCCAGCAGCGTCGTGCGACACAAGCAAAAAGTCATTGAGGATATCACCCCAGGTGCCGTTGTCGCTGCCAGGTGTGGGGAGGCGGGACATATTTTATTCCTTTATTACTAGCAATGCTTATGGCTTATTCTAGGTAGGAATATCTTATAAATCAAGCGAGCTAGGCCGCTTACCTCTTGCTATTTACACCCAAGACGTTTTAAGCTTAAGGGGAAGCATAATTATATGTGAAGAGAGGGAAAATTATGAGTATTTATGCCGCTGACGTATTTGGGATCGGCACGCCAGAACTGATCATCATTCTGGTTATCGTATTGCTATTGTTCGGAGCCAAGAAGCTTCCAGAACTGTCACGAAGCCTTGGTAGTTCAATCAAAGAAATCCGCAAAGGTGTGAGTGAAGGTGTGAGTGATGACAAGAGCTCAGCCAACAACCAAAGCAAGTCCTAGGGACGCCGTTCACTCCCCCCAGCTGACACTCATTGATCATTTGCATGAGTTACGCACCAGATTGTTCTGGGTAATTTTGACGTTAATACTTGCCAGCTCGGCAAGCTACGCCATCAAAGACCAGATCATGGCCGTCATCATGCAACCGTTGGGCGGGCAACGGCTTGTGTACCTAACGCCAATTGGCGGGTTTAACTTTATATTTAAAGTCTCGCTGTACTTTGGTTTGGCAGTTATTCTGCCCGTCATTATCTACCACCTGTATCGATTCCTCGAGCCGCTTATGAACAAGCAACGCAAGCGCTCGGTGGCATTCTTTATACTTGCGTCATTTGCACTCGCCATCGGTGGCGGGGCGTTTGCATCCTTTGCAGGGCTACCAGCTGCGCTCCACTTCCTCACAGGATTTACCATCGAGAATACACTCTTTCCCGTTCTCCTTCTTGGCGATCAGCTTTTCGCTCGGCATCAGACGATTCCTTTCT
>DATEFF010000041.1:0-5620 GCA_035280785.1 Saccharimonadales bacterium (SeqCode) | reverse complement strand
AATGTCGTGTTGGCAACGCGTGTTGCCCTGGACGCCCTCGATATCCAGGGTTGGGATGTGCAGCTGACTGACGAGTCTAACGTCGACACGTCTCAGGAGCGCTCTACGATCTTTATCCCGAGCAAGCGAACCAAGGGCGACATGACGCTCGAGGACTTTGACGCCGTCATATTGTCGCACGAGATCGACCAACACATGGCCAGGCGCGACAATGGCGACAGGTCTGGCGAGCCGATCCTGGGTGGAACAGGCTGTGCTGGCTACCTGAGCTGGGAAGAGGGAAACGGCAAAGCCAACGAGGCGCTTTTGGCTGGCAAAGTCGACAACGAGGACTCAGCATTCAAGCATTTCTTGAATGGCGGCTTGGCGCTGGGGTTGGACGGCGAGCGGGGCAGGAACTTTGGCGAAACATTCGATTTGGCCTGGCGCATGCGCTATGTGGCCGAGTACTTAGAGGGTAAACAAGTTGACGAAGCCTCTCGACGCACTCTTATGAGCAAAGTCTATGATGACCTAAGGCGCATCTATCGCGGCACCGACGGTCGCTCACCTGGTGTCGTGTTTACCAAGGACGCCATGACGTACTACTTGGGTCAGACGGATGTATGGCGCAAGTGGGATGCCGACATGGATCTCGACGAAGACGCGCGCCTGGCAGAGCACGAACTGGAGCGTTCGGCCAAGATCAACCCGCTACGGGGCGACCATCGCCGTGTTGCCGCACGGGCCCTCGAAGCGCAGGCGGCGTAGCTTCGCCCGACTAGCATAAGCGTGTATAATAGATACACGTGGAGAGTGATAGACTGTCGCCGGCAGTCCAGCTATTGCAAGCAATTAGCCCGGACCCCGACCGGCCAGATAACGAGATATTGACGTACCCCAGCCTTGCGCAGGCGGCCACTGCTAACCGGCCGTTCGAGGAAGTGCTGATTCGGACATACTACGCAGCAGAGAACGAATCTGCGGAACAACTTGCCGCTGCGCACAAACTCGCCGAATATGAACTTATAGAAACCGCTGCTGCGCTCCAAGCGGCCCAGTCGCCAGCCGCGCAGCGCAAACTCAGCTTACAGTTTACAACCGCGTCGGTTGACCTGTTTGGTCGACCTGATGCAACTGCGGCGACGTATCTGCTGGAGCAGCTACTGACCGAGCTTTGCGTTTTGCAGACTAACTACAATGTCGATGCCAAGCTGCTCGACGAGCTCTTGCAGGCCTACGACGACGTGTTGCGCCACAGCGACGCACCGCACGAGTATTCGCTGCCGTTTGATGAGTCACGAGCCGGAGAGGCGGCACAGCACCTCGGCAATTACCTGCGCCAGCTGTATCCAAAGGCCTTTGCGGTGTTTGACGGCGACCCGCTGCGGTCGATTGATGCGACCGAAATCGTCGAGTTGTTCGAACGCGCGCTTGAAGCACTCAAAGAGCGCGACATATTTTGGGCGCAGTGGCGCGTGCTTGTCACTGACGATAGCTGCCTGTCGGTAAATCCGCTCACCAAGCGACTTGTTGTGGGATCTCACCGCGCCAGTGTTGAGCTGGGCGAACTGAAGGGCTTGTTTGGTCACGAAGTTTTGGTCCACGCGCTCCGTGCCAGTAACGGCCAGCACTTGAGCAATGAGTTTGAGCAAGGCCTGCCAGGCTACATCGCAGCCGAGGAAGGCTTTGCGTGTTTTGTAGAGCATGCCCTCAGCGGCCAGCCGCCGCGCAAAATGTACGATCGTTACCTCGACGTCGCATTGGCGTTGGGTACGATTGACGGCCGACCACACACACGCCAAGAGCTGTTCCGCTTGGTCCATGCTCGCAACATTATTCGCGCCCAGGTCGCTGGCAAGACCGAGCGACCCAGTAATATCCGTCGCGAAAGCTGGGCACACGTAAACCGTATCTTCCGCGGCACGCTTGGTAACGAAATTGTCGGCGTCTTTACCAAGGACATCGCCTACTATCATGGCTACCAAAAAATGACGGCATTTATTATCGATGAACTCGACGCCGGCACGGAGCCTGACGAGCTTTGGTCGCTCATGACGCTTGGCAAGTATGACCCAACAGATGTGTGGCATATGCTTGAACTTGCTCGCAGCGCGTAAGCTTCTCGGGTATAATTGGGGCAACTAATCAAGGAATTATCTATGGTCAAAAAGAAAGACGACGGCACAGCCTGGGGAATTATATTGGTCGCCTTAGGTGTGATCTTCCTGCTGCAATCAGTATTTGATATCGAAATCTTCCGTGAGATTTGGAAGTTCTGGCCAGTCCTGTTGATCATTTGGGGCCTCAAGGTCCTGAAGGACAGTCGACCGTAACCGATGAACGTCCGTAAGGTCGAGCAACTGCTGACTGAACTGCTGGACGCGCCAACTCAGCCGCTGAACGAATCTCAGCTCGAGCTGGCTTTTGAGTTTGCGGACGGATTGTTTGCTGGGCACGTCGATAGTGCGCACGTTGCTGTTGATCTAACATTTGGCGAAGTGCAGGCCGCACATGTTTTGGCACAGAAGTTAACATTTTATTTGGAATATTTTACCGAGACCGAAGAGGGCAGGGCCGATGCTGTGGCGCTCGGGCTGACGAGCCAATCTGTTGAGCAGCTCGCACTGACGCTATTGGATGTTGAGCGGACTCGGCCGACGGATGAGCTCAAGCAGGCTTCGGAACGCAGCTCTAACTGGTCGCGTGGACTGCTTGTTGACCAGCTGTCGCGGCCGAACGTTGATGATTTGCCGGTCGTTAGTAGGTTGACGGTTAACTACGAGCCGACGCGCTTGTTGGCGAAGGCCGAAGCAGTTGCGGCCTATCGGGAGTTCTTCGCTGAAGTGCTTAGGGGCCTTGGGGGCGAGCCGGATGAGCGCCTTGCAGATGCAAAACGTGCACTCATTCATGTATATGCTGGTAGGTTGGACGCAATGGCCGCGGTCGACATCTACCCTGGTCTTTTGTCGCTGGAGGAGCAGTTAACGCGCAGCAATCCATCAGAGCAAGTCGCGCAGTGGGAGGCGACGTTGAGCCGTTTGGCCCCAGCACTTGGCCGCATTCATTCCCTTGAGGGCGACGAGCGTAAGGCTGCCCGCGAGACGTACGCCAAGCACCTCGACGCCATCCGTCAGGGCGCGCCACTCGAGATTGACGAAGTTAATGAGCAAGAGGCGGGACTGTTTGTCCAGCAAGCACTCGCCGAGCTGAGCGAGTCGGTTCAAATTGAACGAGCCGCAAGCGAATCAGCACCAACCGACCTCGCACGCGAACTCGAAGGAGTCACTTGGGACGCCGAGCAAATCAAGCAGCTCGTCGAAGCTGTGCTGCGCGAATGGGGCGTCCTGAGCGACCAGGCTGTCACTTGGCAAGAAGTCGACGACCGCGAGGGGTTTGCGCCGGACGAAAAGTTCCAAGTTATTGTCACGCCACGCCGCAAAAATATGTCGGTGGATAGCACGCGCCGCATTGTGAATATACCTGAAGACACCGTGCGACCGCTGATTGGCCTGTATCCTGCTGGTGCGTTACCGCTGGTCGCGCACGAGCTCAGTCACGTCCTTCAGGCCTACGCCGACTACGAGCTCGGTCAGCAGATCCCGCTGGCGCGAATTAAAGGCCGCCGCTACCGCATCTTGCGCGAAGCTGGCGGTGCATACCAAGAGAAGGTTTTGTGCCGCGACTACCTCGGACTCGTCCGGGAACCAAACTTGCACTACCTCGTAGCCTACGCGGCAAAAGTGAATGGCGGTAACCGCCTGCAAGTCGCTCGTGCGTTTTATGAGTCGTTAGTCGAGGGGAAAGACTTGGCCGAAGATGAGCTCCAGGCTGCCCGCGAACTCGCCGTTAACCGCTCGGCACGCCTGTACCGCTATGGGGGTCACAGCTCGCAAGCACTGGATTACGTTGAGCAATCTGTCGTCTGCGGTGTGCTAATGGAGCGTCTTAGTCCCGAGCAAGTCGACGCCTTCCTCCTCGGTAGCGCCAGTTTTAGCCTCGAGGACAGCGCTTTGCTGCATCGCTTTGGTCTGCTCACACTCCCTGCAACCGCCGCCTACAGCCCAGCGCACGACGTCATGCGAGTCTTTGACGAGCAATTTCGTCCTCTATAAACTATTGACTAAATCAGCATTTTGTATTATGCTTACGCTACCTAAAAACAACAGTCAGCCGAGGTGGGGTTACTACTCGAAGCTGCTACAATAGGTGGTACTACTATGACTCATGAATCTCGTAAAATTATTGGCCGAGCCGACCGAATAGACCTGCCTGAGTTGGGCTATTTGGGCGTGCCGTCAAAGGTTGATACTGGCGCCAAGACGTCAGCTATTTGGGCTAGCAACATCACCGAGCGTGATGGCGGCCTGGCATTTACGCTTTTTGGCGAAGGGCACCCAATGTACACCGGCGAAGAGCTGTTTATGCCGCGGTTTACTCGTGTTGTCGTTGCCAGTTCTATTGGCGCCGAGCAGGGCCGCTACAAGGTTGTTTTGCTCGCAAAGCTCCGCGGTAAAAAGATCCGCGCAGGGTTTACCCTTGCTGATCGCTCAAAACAAGCCTATCCTGTACTTATCGGGCGCAACGTGCTCCGAGGTAAGTTCTTGGTAGATGTGAAATCGGGACGGCCCGACCACCCAGCAGAGAATCGACGATCCGAAGAACTACAGAAAGAACTAGGACGGGAGTAACCCTATGAAAATCGCAATTATGTCCAAGGGGCCGGGCAACTACTCAACCAAGCGGTTGAAGGAAGAAGCCAAAAAGCGCGGCCATGAAGTTCGCGTTATTAACTACGCGAAGTGTTACGTTAAAGTTGAGCAAAGCAAGCCAGTTGTACGCTACGAAGGCAAAGACCTTGGTGAGTACGACGCTATTATTCCTCGAATCGCCCAAAGCTACACTCGATATGGTTCAGCTGTGCTGCGCCAGTTTGAGATGCAGGGGATCTACAGCACCGCCACATCAATTGCTATCGCCCGTTCACGCGACAAGCTGCGCACAATGCAGCTGCTAGCTCGTGCAGGTGTTGGCATTCCTAAGACGTTGTTCGCGAGTGAAACCAGTAGCTTCGACGACCTTATCGAGCAAGCAGGCGGCGCACCTTTGATTATCAAGGTTGCCCGCGGTACGCATGGCAATGGTGTTGTTCTTGCCGAGACCAATAAAGCCGCCAAAGCTGTAATGCAAGCGTTCTTTGTCGAGAATGTGAGCTTTTTGGTTCAGGAATTTGTGAAGGAATCTGCCGGTACTGACATCCGTGTCATTGTTGTTGGCAACAAGGTTGTCGCAAGCATGATGCGTCAGAGCCTGGACGACGACTTCCGCAGTAACCTCCACCAGGGCGGCGAAGGCAAGCCAATCAAACTGACCGAAGAAGAGCGCCGCACGGCCATCAAGGCTGCACGCGCCATGGGCCTGCCGTTCTGTGGTGTGGACATGATGCGTAGCTCGCGCGGTCCACTCGTACTAGAGGTTAACTCTTCACCGGGATTTAGTGTCGAGAAGGTTACCGGGCGCGACATCGCTGGCAAGGTTATTGAATACATCGAACTAAACGCTAAACGCAGAAACAAAAAAGACAGGGTAGGGGCTTAAACAAAATATGCAGCGCGACGACTGGGGGAAGTGGGCAATGGGA
>DATEFF010000040.1:0-4642 GCA_035280785.1 Saccharimonadales bacterium (SeqCode) | reverse complement strand
CGCTGGGAACGCTGCAATGCAGGCAATGCCAGGAAGACGATCAGGAAGATCAAACCTGCAATGGCCAGCACAAGCACGACTTCGATGATCGTGAATCCCTGCGATTTAGGTTTGTATGTAGTGTTCATTCCTCACCCTTTCTCTTACGAGATTTTGATTACTTATATACTGCTTATGATTATAGTCATGGCGGCGCTGTTGGCAAGTATTTTTCGCGCCAACCTGAGAGAGCTTGCCCGGGCTCCCGTGCTCACCCACTGGGCGGCACGGGAGACCCGAACACGAACGGTTACTTCTGGCCGCCAGTCCGCTTCTGCGGGCGGCGGCGTCGACGGCGGTCCGACGGTGCGGCAGGGGTCGCAGGAGGCTGCTGAGCCCTCTGGAACACCACCTTGGGCGTCACGACGGCAGAGGTAGGAGCTTGGGTCCGCAGACCCCGACTCCTGCCACGCCCCTTGCCCTGACGGGCCGGCTTGACGCCCGAGTTGTTCTTGAACCACTTGCCTTTCCACTTACGGGGCATGATTGCCTCCTCAATCGATCGGACGAAGCGAAATACTGCTCGTGCAACTACCCTATCACGGGTCGCCCAGAGAAGCTACAGAGATGATGTGTCGACCAAACTGTAGACCGGCAGCAAGATGGCTGCAACCATGAATCCAGCAACGACAGCTAAGCAAACCATCAGGAGTGGCTCAATTGCCGTACTGATTGATCGAATAGTGTTATCAAGTTCGTTTTCGTAGTAGCTAGCAGCCTTGCCCATCATCTTGTCGATACCACCGGACTGCTCACCAATACCGATCATCTGCGGGACAAGCGGCAGGATGTTGTCGTCGTTCTTCAGCGCGACACTGAGAGCTTTACCACCCTTCACTTTGTCGGCGGCTTTGTCGAGCGAGTGCGAGATCACACGGTTGTTGACCGCGCGGGAGCTAATGCGCATCATCTCGAGCATTGGCACGCCAGTGCTCAGAAGCGTCTGGCCGGTGCGGGTAAAGCGAGCCATGTACAGCTTGAGGAACATCGAGCCAAACAGCGGCATGCGGATTTTGAGTGTGTCGATGACCTCGCGACCATTGTCGGTCTTAACGTAACGGCGCAAGAAGTATATGCCAACTCCCACCATAAAGATGACAAGCCACCAGTAGGTCGTCAGGAAGCTAGCTGCGTCAACCATGATCTGCGTCGTCCATGGCAATGTCTTCTTAAGGTCGTGATACAAGCGTTCGATCTGTGGCACAACCGTAATCAGCATAAATCCGATCACGCCACCAATGACCATCAATACGATGCCAGGATACACCATCGCGCCACGGACCTTGCCCAAAAGCTCGGCGTCCTTCTCTTGCTGGTTGGCGATGCGATCCAGGGCTTGGTCCAACGTACCCGAGGCTTCACCGGCAGCAATAAGCGCCAAGTAAACTTCGTCAAATACGTTCGGGTGCTTACCAAAGGCTTGCGACAGGCTACTGCCACCTTCGATAGAGGTAATGATGTCGTTAATGACAGACACCATGGCTTTGTTCTCGGTCTGCTCAGCCAGGGTGTGAAGACTCTGCGCGAGCGGCAAGCCTGCGTTAATAAGCGTTGCCAGCTGGCGAGTAAAGATAATACGGTCTTTGGCGCGAATACGATTGGTAAACTTACCAACAAAGCTTCGCTTTTTGCCCTGCTCGATGATCTCCAGAGGGATAATCCCCTGCCCCATCAACAGCTTAGCTGCCGCGCGCTCACTCTCGGCCTGAACGGTCGAGTGCACCACCTTGTTGGTGGTTGTGTCGCGAGCGGTGTAAACAAACGTTAACATTCTGGGCTAGCCTCTCATCATTCGTTCAAATTCACTCATGTCGATAGCATAGTTGCGGGCTTCGTCGTAGGTAATTGTACCGGCCTGAACCAGGTTAACCAGGGTCTTATCCATTGACTGCATCCCCATGTCGCCGCCAGTCTGGATAACTGCGTCCAGCTGGTGGCTCTTGCCTTCGCGGATGATGTTGCGGACGGCTGGAGTGGCGATCAGCAGCTCTGCTGCGGCGATTCGCCCACCACCGATGGCAGGTACGAGGCGCTGTGAACAGATGGCCATCAGGATGTTTGCCAGCTGCGAGCGAATCTGTGGCTGCTGGTGCGGCGGGAATACGTCGATCATACGGTCGATAGACTGGGCGGCAGAGTTGGTGTGCAATGTTGCAAAGACCAAGTGTCCAGTCTCGGCGATAGTAATCGCGGCAGAAATTGTTTCAAGGTCGCGCATCTCACCGATGAGCACGACGTCTGGGTCTTCACGCAAGCTCGAGCGGAGCGCTGCGCTGAACGAGTAGGTGTCGTAGTGAACTTCACGCTGGACAATCACCGACTGCTTGGACTTGTGAGTGAACTCAATTGGGTCCTCGATGGTGATAATGTGGTGAGCTTTCTCGTTGTTGATCTGGTCGATCAGCGCTGACAGTGTGGTCGACTTACCTGAGCCAGTTGGGCCGGTCACGAGCACGAGGCCGCGTGGGTAGTTGGCGAAGCCGTTGACGATTGGTGGCAGGCCAAGCTCGGCAATTGTTTTAATTTCGTTCGGAATCAAGCGAAGGGCTGCGGCCAAGTTGCCGCGTTCGTGGAAGGCGTTTACGCGGAATCGCCCCAGGTCGCCAAAGGCGAAGCTAAAGTCGAATTCTTTGTCTTTCAGCAGAATCTGCTTCTGTTCTTCGTCGAGGATGGCAAAGATGAGCGTCTCGACGTGCTCTTCGTTCAGTGGGCCGTAGCCAGCGATTGGCGTGAGCTTACCGTCCACACGGAGCATTGGTGGTAGGCTAACCTGAAGGTGAAGGTCGCTCGCACGCTTGCGAATAACCTCTTCCAGTAGTATTTCGATCCGTAGTTCCTGTGGTCCTGTTGTTGCCATGTACTTGCCCTACCCTTTTATGCCATATTCGCGGCGACGCGGTTAACTTCTTCCAGTGTGGTCAATCCCTGCAATGCCTTGAGGTAGCCATCTTGGCGCATGGTGATCATGCCTTGCTGGGTTGCCATGTTTTGAATCTCGGCGCTCGTTGAGCGTTTGACAATGAGTCCTTGAATCTCTTGACTGATATCCATGACCTCATAGAGTCCGACTCGCCCTTTATAGCCCCCTGGAGTGCTGACGGTGTCTTTTCCCTTGACCAAAGTATAAGCTTTTTGACCAGCTAGGGGCAAGTCTTTGTACCCCAGGTCGGCCGAGACTTGCGCTACGCTGGCCTTGTCGCGCGGCAACAGGTGGCCGATTGTATCCATAATACTCTTGGTTTCGAGGTCGTTACTCTGGTATGTTTCTTTATCTTCTGACACACGGCGCACAAGGCGCTGACCAATCACGGTGTTGACGGTTGATGCGATCAAGAATGGCTCAATGCCCATGTCCAGCAAACGAGGTAACACGCCGGCAGCCGAGTTGGTGTGTAGCGTGCTAAATACCAAGTGTCCGGTCAGAGCGGCCTGCACCGCCAAGTTGGCGGTTTCGCCGTCTCGAATCTCACCTACCAGGACGACATTCGGGTCCTGACGCAGGATAGATCGCAGACCAGTCGCGAACGTCAGGCCCACATCTGGGTTTACCTGAATCTGGTTCACACCTTCCATCTTGTACTCAACTGGGTCTTCGAGGGTCACGATGTTGATGGCGTCGCTCTTGATCTCCTGCACCAATGCGTACAGAGAGGTCGACTTACCAGAACCGGTTGGTCCACTGGTGAGCACCATGCCGTTCGGCTTCTTCACGCCCTTCTTGATGGTGCGCAGCGAGCGGCCGGCGTAACCCATCTCTTCGAGTTTGAATGACGTGCCAGTCTTGTCCAGCAGACGGATAATCACCTGCTCACCCCATACAACCGGACTAATGGCGATACGAAGGTCGATGTCTTTCTGGGCAACGTGGATGGCAAACTGACCGTCCTGTGGGATGCGGTGTTCGTCGATCTTGAGGTTGCTAAGGATTTTGATGCGAGAGATAAGTGCAGGCTCGATAGACTTTGGCAGGCGCATGATCTCACGAAGCACACCGTCAATTCGGCAACGGATGCGCAGACTGGTCTCGAGTGGCTCGATGTGAATGTCAGATGCGCGAGCGCGGGCGGCATATTCCATGATAGTGCTCAGCGCGCGGCTGATTGGCGAGTCTTGGACGATCGTCTTAATGTCAGCGGCGGCGCCACCTCTCGCAGCAGCCCTGTCGGCGGCGGCTTCAGTCTGGACGGACTGCACGGCGGCGTTGACGCCCTCGGCAAGGTTTGTGCGGTACTGCTCTAGGACGTGGCGTACGCCTTCTTCGCTAGCCATGTAGACCTTGATTGGTCGGTTGATCTTGTTGGCCAAGTAGTCGACGGCCTGAACGTTGTTGGCGTCTAGCATCGCGACAGCGAGGCGGTTCTGGACTTCACCCAAAGGCACAGCCATAAATCGCTCGGCAACTTCACGAGGCAATAGGTCAAGCACCTTGGAATCGACGAGTGCCGCACTGAGGTTTACGTATGGCACGCCAGAAACGGTCGCAATAGCTTTAGTGAGTTCCTCGTTACTAATGACCTTCTCGTCCACAAGCATGCCAAAGAGTGGCTTGCCGCTCTGGACCGCCTGATCGTGGTATTTCGTCAGCTGAGCCTTTTTGACAAGG
>DATEFF010000039.1:0-6129 GCA_035280785.1 Saccharimonadales bacterium (SeqCode) | reverse complement strand
TTAGCCTCAGCGCCAAAGCTGTAGAGTCTGGTATTATAGAGCATAAGCTAAATAGGACTCGCAGCCGTGAACAAAAAAGCAATTATCGCACTCGGTATTCTCGTCATTGTAATCGCAGGTGCCGCCCTCTGGATGCTCCGCAAAGACCCTTCAGCGACTGATTCGACCAATACAACTCCTACTTCAAGCGACAGTTCGCAATCTTCAACGCCTAACGATGCCGTCACGCCAACGGGCTCAGAAACAACCATTACATACTCTGATGGTGGCTACTCGCCGAGTTCAATCACCGTAAAAGCCGGCGACAAGGTAATCATCAAGAACGCATCGTCTCACAGTATGCAGTTTGACTCAGACCCGCACCCAGCTCACACTATCAATCCTGAGCTTAATGTCGGCGCTGTTCCTGCCGGGCAAGAAATGAACTTCATTGTCGACACCAAAGGTACATTTGGCTACCACAACCACCTCAACCCCAGTCAAAAAGGCACAATAATCGTCGAATAACACTATGGCGAAGCTCCACATTAACAACCCAGTTTCACTTCTGCTGAGGCTGGGTTTGGCGATTGTGTTTCTATATGCGGCGGTCTCTGCGTTCCTTGTACCCGACGAGTGGGTGGGCTACCTCCCGCAGTTTATGCGTGATATCGTACCGGCCGATGTGCTTTTGCCAATCTTCTCTATATACGAGTTAACGCTTGCCGTGTGGCTGTTGAGTGGACTGTATGTGAAGTACGCGGCTTTGCTCGTTGCCGCGACGCTAGCTGGCATCGTTGCTTTTAACTTCCAGTTATTTGCTATTTCGTTCCGCGATATTGCATTGATATTTGCCGCGGTCGCACTCTATTTTGAAGAGCGATAAGCATTTACTTTTTAGATATAATATGATATAGTATTGCAGTTCCCCGATTCGAGCCGAAGGGCATCACGCATGTACTCGTACTGCACACCCACGATCATCAAGATCAGGACGCCGCGACCGGCACACAACTACGGTGACTGCCAGCTCGTGTGCTACCTCGACTCCGCGACGATCGCCGACGCCGTGTCGACGTGCGCCGAGAACGCGACGACCTACGAGACCTACGACCCCGAGTGGCGTCACCAGTTCGCCAAGCTGGTCGAGGAGTTCTTCGCCACCAACCCCGATGGCGTCGGCAGCTTCGGGAACTACACCCCCAGGGGCAGGAAGCGGCGTGGCCTGCGATTCAAGCAGCGCCGGCTCTTCTGCCTCCGCCTCGGCAACGAGCGGCACTACTTCCCCACACTCAGCAGGTACAGCGAGGTCACGTTCACGCGAGACCGCGTCACCATCCGCTGCCGGTGCAAGGGAGTCAACCGCTCCAACATCCCGCTGACCACCGAACTGTGGCCGGCGCCGACGGCTTCCTGAGGGACCGAGGGGCGGCGCGCGATCTGCGCAGCCGCCCCTCAGAGCCATGAAATTATTTGTATCGTTATAAGTTCAGAGAGTTCGACAAGCAACTCTCGCAGCAGGCGTGACTGAATCCGGGTGATCGTCCAGTGATGAACGACTAATCCGGAACTGCCCAGTGCGGCATTTCCATGCCGGGCAGTGTCAGCCTTGTGGCTAGTTAGCGCTCAGCTTTACCCACACATGCGGCGGGAGGGGCCTCAGCGGCAACTGGTCGCCATAACGCGCCTTCAGAACGCCAATCCAACGCAGGGCCTCCTGCTTGGGGACGTTCGTGGGCGTCCATTCTCTGGCTAGTTCTGGGTGATGCGCAACCACCCATGGGCGGCTAGCAATGGCCGCAGCCACCACCATTCCGTCTTCCAGGGTGCGGCCGAACATGTAGTCCAGCGCTGCTTTGATCTCGGGTGCGTTGGCGAATCGCTTATTTGTCGCCAGCGATAGCACGATGCCGAGATCAAATTTTCTTTCAGCCATGGTGCGTCCTAGGGTCGAGGTTGCTTGTCGACTTCGGTAGTACGAAGAACTATATTATAGAATATAAAAATACCGACGTCAATTGTCGGTATCTTTGCATGGTGCTGGGAGAGGGAGTCGAACCCCCGAAGACATAAGTCGTCTGATTTACAGTCAGATGCGTTTGACCACTTCGCTATCCCAGCCTGGAGCCGACAGAGGGATTTGAACCCACGACCCGCTGTTTACAAAACAGCCGCTCTACCACTGAGCTATGTCGGCACGATTACTGAATTATAGTACCATTCCGCCCCTGTTTTTTCAAGAAGACGGTGGCGTAAACTACATCACTACTTTGCGAGGCTGGCGAATCTTGCGCGCAGAGTTGGCGCTTTCGGCGATTCGGTTGAGTTTCTCGCGGATTGCGAGAGCAAGCTCAGCTTCGTTGGCGCGCTCATACGCGTCAGCCAGGATGGCAAGTGACTGTGGGTTTGGTTCAAGCTCGACGGCTTTTTCAAGCGCTTCAATCATCCTGCGGGTGTGGCCAAGTTTTTCTTGGACTTTGGCGTATGCGATGTGGCGAGCGGCAAGGCTGCTTTCCATTTCGATGGCCTGCTCAAAAGCGATGGCGGCTTTGTCGAACTGGCCCGTCTCGTAATAAATAAGGCCAACATTGTGAAGGCTCGAAGCGCTTGGCTCCAGGCTTTGTGCAATTTCGAAGCACTGGATCGCATCCTGGTAGGCGCGCTGCTTGGCGTACAGAATACCCAATCGGTTGTAGGCGGTGGCATTGCGTTCGTCAACGCGTAGAATGGTCAGCAAGGCCTTCTCGGCGCGCAAGTACTTCTGTTCGACAATACCTTGGTGCGCAATTTCCCAAAGTTTTTCGACACGACCACCAAGCTTTGAGCTCAAAATCAGATCCGGCTCTTCGTCGGTGCGATAAAACATGCGGATGGTGAGTGCTGCGAGTGCTGCCAGCAGGAGTAATGAATACATGATTTGACTATTACTATACCAAACTTAGTACCGACTGAACAGTTGTAGCAGTTGGGCCTTCACGTTCCCGTTACGACTAATAGCCAGCTGCGCGTTCTCGATAGCTTCGGCCAGACTCGTCCAGTGTGTGGCCTGCGCCGTGCTAGTTGCCGAGCTGAGCTGCACCTCAACAACGCGCGCCATGGCGCTGAGTGTTTCGAGACAATCGTCACGGCTACCAGCCATTTTGCCGGCAAGGATGAAGCGTTCGTGGGGCTTGGCGGCAAGGAGTTGTTTAACAACCTGCATGCGGTCTCGCTGTTTAGGCAGGGCATCGCCTTCGAGCAGCTGGAGCGCAACGCCTGGTCGGCCTTGGGCCAGAAAGACCATTTGCGATAGGTCGCTTTGTGCAATCCCAGGCTGTTTACTCATAATCAAGCGACGGATTGCATCGTCAGGGAGCGGCGCAAATGTGAGGTGCTGGATGCGTGAAAGAATTGTCGGCAAAAGCGACTCCAGCTGAAGCGTCGTGAGCATAAACGTCAGGCCAGCGCGCGGTTCCTCTAGGAGCTTCAGGAAGGCGTTCTCGGCCTCTAAGCTCATACGGTCGGCTCGCTCAACAACAATGACCTGGTGGCCGTCCTGCTTGGCTCGTGTGGCTTTGTAGAGCTCACGGATTGTCTCGATGGCAATCGTCCCCTTCTCGTCAGGCGAGATCACCCGGATAGCGGTTGGATGGTCAACAAGGTGCAACGCCAACTTGTCGGCAACGGTCATTTTGCCGATACCTTCAGGGCCAACAAACAGGATACCTTGGGGTGGCCGCGCGGCAAGCGCCTCGAGGTTGAGTTTAGCGGAATCGTGCAGGACAATCTGGTCGAACATATATTTATTCTAGCGTATCTAGGTAGTCTTGGAGTTCTGGCGGCAGCGGCGCAGTGAATACTTTGCGCTCGCGCGATGGCAGCGTCAGCTCCAGTTGGTGTGCATGCAAGAACATACGCCCGAGCTGCTTTGACTCCTTGCCGTAGACGAAGTCGCCAACAATTGGGTGGCTGAGGTACTCCAGGTGGACTCGTAGCTGGTGTGTGCGTCCGGTGTGCGGTTTGAGCTCTACGAGGTCAAAATCTTTGTACGACTTCGTGACCTTGTAAGCTGTCTCGGCAGGCTTGCCATTGTCGCCAACGCGGAATGTCTGAGGCTTTTTAGGGTTGCGTTCGATGGGCAGGCGCAAGATGGCCTCTGGATTGCGGAGATGGCCTTCGACGAGCGCGATGTATGTCTTTTTGACGTTTCGCTTGCTGAATTGGCCTTGGAGCCAGCGCTTGGCTTCGTTGTTTTTGGCGGCGATGATGATGCCGGATGTACCGCGGTCGAGTCGGTGCACAATACCGGGGCGGTTGGTGTCGAGCCCATCGGTTGTCTTGGGACGTACAAATTCTGCCACGGTAAACTCAGGACTTTCGACGCCTTTGGCGTGAGTCAGGATGCCGGTCGGCTTGTTAATGACAACGACATCGTCGTCTTCGTAGAGGATTGGCAGGGATTGCCCTTCGAAGGTTACTGCCTCTGGGAGCGTGACTTCAACGACATCGTCGAGTGCAAGCTTGTAGCTGGCTTTAACTGGCTCGCCACCAATTTTGACCTCACCCGCCTCACAGCGTTTTTGCCAGAATGACCGAGAGTGCTCAGGCGCAACAGAAGCGAGGAACGCATCAACGCGCTCCCCTTCTGTTTCGGCGACAAATCGCAAGTTGCTCATTATGATCGTGGGCGCAGGCCTACAGCTTGCTGCGCGCGAAGCAGTGTTGCCTCGGCAATTTCGCTGACTTTGCGCTCGTCTTCTTCGAGCTTGGCAAGGAGCTTGGCTTCGTCGACATTCGCAACTCGTTTTTGGAATTCGCGCAGGAATGATTCGACCTTGTCGGCAACTGCCTTCTTGAGCTCACCGTAGCTGCTTTTGCCCTTCCATTCGGCGGCAACGTCGGCAACAGGGCGTTCGCTCATGAGGGCGAGCATCTGAAGCAAGTTTGTGATGCCTGGCTGGTTCTCCCAGTCAAAGTTAATCTCGCCAGCGCTATCTGTTGTGGCGCTCATGACTTTCTTGGCGGCTTCGGCGGGGTCATCGGTCATGCCGATTGTGCCGGCTGGGTCATCGACGGATTTACTCATCTTTTTGCCGGGGTTGCGGAGGCTACGGATGCGGACACCATTGTCGCGCTTGGCAAATTCCAGCTGAGTCTTCCAGTCTTCGGGCACGACGGTAAATACGCCGTCGGCAAAAGCGTCTTCGAACTTGTTGTTAACGCGGATGCCAAGGTCGCGAGCAAGTTCGAGGTGTTGTTTTTGGTCATCGCCAACAGGAACATAGCGTGCGTTGTAGAGCAAAATGTCGGCAGCCATCAGTACTGGATAGTTGAAGAGTCCAACGCTGACATTGGCCTGGCCGTCAGACTTGTCTTTGAACTGCGTCATGCGGCTCATTTCGCCCATGTATGCAAAGCAGTCTAGGATCCAGGTGAGTTCAGAGTGGGCGGGAATATAGCTCTGGCGGTATAGGTGAGCGCCAGGTGCCCAGAAGTCCATGCCGGCAGCTACGAAGTATCTGAGGTTGCGAACGGTGTGTTCGTACAGCGTGCTGTGGTCAATTGGTGTTGTGAAGGAGTGCAGGTCGGGCACGAAGAAAAACATGTCGTGCGTGTCGCCGTGCGCCTTCTGAATTTCAACCATTGGCAGCATTGCTCCCAAATAGTTGCCGAGGTGCGGCTCGCCATTACTGCGAATGCCTGTGAGGACTCTATCTCTGTTCATTACTAGTTAAGTGTAGCATATATCTGGTGGTT
The DNA here is from genome assembly GCA_035280785.1 of Saccharimonadales bacterium (SeqCode). GTDB lineage: Bacteria > Patescibacteriota > Saccharimonadia > Saccharimonadales > EFPC-124 > DATEFF01. The sequence continues at coordinate 414 of DATEFF010000039.1, read as the reverse complement.
GGGGGCGTCCGTGGCCCGTCGATGTTGCTGACGGGCCACGGGCACGGCTCAGGCGGCCGCGTGGGGTGCGACTAGCTGCCTGATTTGCTCCAGCAGGGCTGCCGAAGGCTCGCCCCGGAACTCGATGTACACGCCAGCCAGGGCCAGGCCTTCGCCACGAGCGTGCGTGTTCAGGACCCCCGGCAGGCCGCGAATGACCTGGGTCATGGGCGCGAACACGCCCACGTCGAGGATCTGGCGGAAGTCCACGTCCAGGCGCCACAGGATGAAGCTGGTGACGTTGGACTCGCTGCCGCCGGCCTTGCGGACGATCTGCCTCGCCTGGCGCGGGATGGAATCTTCGCGACCCTGCTGCCAGCGATAGCGCAGTCCGCCGCCATCGTCGCCCGTGAAGCTCGAACTCCACCCGCGGAT
>DATEFF010000038.1:0-2510 GCA_035280785.1 Saccharimonadales bacterium (SeqCode) | reverse complement strand
TCTACAACTACCTAGACCTTCGCAAAGAGCTCGAAGCGCTCGGCCGAAAGTTCACCACCAATTCTGATACCGAAGTCGTACTGCAATCATTTGCCGAGTGGGGCAACGCTGCCTTTGACAAGTTCAACGGCATGTTCGCGCTGGCGATTTACGACAAAAAAGCCAAGAAGATGACGCTGGCGCGCGACCACTTTGGCATCAAGCCGCTGTATTTGGCTCGCCCAGGCAAGAACCAACTGCTGTTTGCATCTGAAATCAAGCCGCTTTTGGCGACCGGACTTATCGACAAGAAGCCAAACGACCGCGTTATCTACCGCTACTTGCGATTCCGCATTCACGAGGATAGCCACGAGACATTCTTTGACGGTGTTACCAAGTTGATGCCGGGTGAAGTCCTAGAGATTACCGAGTCTGGCGAAAAGCTCAGCAGCTACACGACCCTCAAGGCTGACCTGAAGCGCCTGAGCGGCGAGCACAAACCCTACAGCGCCGAAGCTATCGATGACTACCGCGAGCATCTTACCAACTCGGTCCGTGCCCGTCTGCAAAGTGAGGTCCCCGTCGGCACCAGCTTCTCTGGTGGTCTGGACAGCTCGACCGTTGTTGCGGTCATTAACCGGCTGATGCAAGAGGATAGCGAATCGGCCAAGTCCGTTGGTGCACGTCAGAACACATTCAGCGCAATCTTCCCTGGCTCGCAGAACGACGAAGAAAAGTACGTCGACTCGCTGCTGGAGAAAGTCGGCAACACCGTCACCGCCCACAAGATCAAGCCTGACGCCGACGCCTTCGTCCATGACCTCGAAGACTTTATTCGTACCCAAGAAGAGCCTCTCATTAGCACTGGCCCATACGCTCAGTACAAAGTAATGGAAGAAGCGACCAATCACGTGACCGTTCTGTTGGACGGCCAGGGGGCTGACGAAACAATGGCCGGCTACATTCCGTATTACTTTGTGTACCTGAAGCAGCTGAAGGCTAAAGGGGAGTGGGGCAAGCTGATCCGCGAGGTCATTAGCAGTTCCGATATTTTCTTCCGCTTTGCGCGCGTGAATTTGCGCGAGCGAATCCTGCGTAAGACGCCAGTCCGCGTGGCAAGCTTGATGAACCGCGAGTTTAGCAAGAAGTTTGCCAGCGAGAAGTTCACCGTTACGCCCGACAACCTCAAGCTCCGCCTGATTGAAGACACGTTCAGCAACAGCCTGCCGTCGCTCCTGCGCTACGAAGACAAAAACACCATGCGCTTTAGCTTGGAAGGCCGCGTGCCATTCCTAGATAAGGACGTTTTGAAGTTCCTGTTTGCGCTGGATGATGAATCAATCATCAAGGGCGGCTGGAACAAGCGCATCTTGCGCGACGCAACCGACGGCCTACTGCCACCAATGATTAATCGCCGCCGTAACAAGATCGGCTTTACGACGCCAGAGCACGAATGGTTTATGCGACTCAAGAACCGCTTCTATGGCATCTTCTTGAGTGAAGAATTTGTGAACCGCCCGTACTGGGATGCCCAGGCGGTTGCCGAGGCGTTCGAGGGCTTTATTAAGGGTAAGAACGACAGCAACAGTTTGCTCTTTTGGCGGTTCCTGAACGTTGAGCTGTGGATGCGTGAATTCTTTGACGAGAAAAAAGAAGAAGCACCAAAGCATATCAAGACCGACGTTGAGCCAAACGAAGGCAAAGATCTCGACATCAAAGTTGGTGACGTTGAGTACCGCCGCTATCCGCTGCGCACCGACATGGTCAACAAAGACGTGAAGCTTCAAGAATTCGTGACCGACCGCGTGTCTAAGTTCTTTGACAACCTCGCCGCCGACAAAGCTCACGCCGACTACAAAAACCACGACTGGTATTTCCTGATTAGCGAAAAGATTGTCGCCATCACCCAGGGTCGCAGCTACTTCGTGTGGGACATTACGCCGGGCTGGTGGGCTCGGTTCCTCAGCAAGCGCGTAACCAAGACGCCTTATGGCATCGGCCTTGGCAGCCCGTGGACGATGCAGCTGGCAATCCAGGAAGTTGGCCTGCCAAAGATTTTGTACGCCTCAATTGGTGGTGCAGTTGCGAAATTATTTGGTAAGCGCGGCACGTTCTATAACCTCGTTGGTAGCGACATCCGTGCTATTGATGGTCCAACCGAATACTCGGTTTACCCTAGCAATGTTAGCGCCAAGCTCGCACCAAAAGACCCTGACCAAGTTTCTGAGAAGCTCACCGAAGCAATCCGTGCTGTCGTACCAAAGTCTGCCGCTGAGCACTTTAAGGGTGTCGTTGTGATCGACAGTAACGACATCGGTCGCAACGTCCTGGGCCAAAACACGGGCGAGGACGAAAAAATCTTTGAAGATATCTTTGGCGACAATCCGCTTGGTCAAGCCGACCAGCAGACGCCTCTTTGTATTGTATTTAAGAAATAATATTATATAATAAGTTACAGCTACACATCTATCCCATACCTTGTGAGGAGTAGCAGCCGGTGGGAAGCAGAGAGAAGGGTCGGGACGAGCGCC
>DATEFF010000037.1:0-13044 GCA_035280785.1 Saccharimonadales bacterium (SeqCode) | reverse complement strand
GGAAGCGCTTCATGGCGTCCTTGTCGGAATTGTTAAAACGCAGGAAAAAGCTAGCCATGTCGGCGTTCGGGCTCTGGTAGTCGTAGTTCAGCAAGTACAGCGAATTGCCTTTCATCTGGAAGCCGGTCGACGTACAGGCGTCGTGCTTTTTGGCACTAAGCTCCAGTGACTTTTTGCCAACGCTGGCCGTGTCAGAACTTTGCTTCATACTAATGTCCGGCTTATCGTCAAAGGCATTACAGTCACCAACGCTAGAGCTCCACAGCCCTGATTCGAATGACGAATTCGTCACAAGATTGCCCGAAACGTCAGCAAAAAGCTCCAGCATCGTGTTGTTGCCAAGCCGCCCCACAACCTCCCCACCATTCCGTTGGATTGGCTTGAGCGTGCTGCCGAGGCCAATGTAATATTGTTTGCCCGGCGGCATTTTGATCTGCGCGAGTATAGTCGGCTCAGCGGCCAGACCATCCGAGACAAGCTGGCCATTGGCGTAAAACTTACCTGGATTAGCCGCAAAGAACGTAACGTTGCCATCTATAGCCTGGTAGGCAATTGTACTCGGGACGCTAGCGGTATAAAGCTTTGTTGGCTTGGCCGGGTCAACATCAATCGTCTCGGTCAGTGACTTGCCCTTTGCATCAATCAGCCCAGGCGTAGCATTGGCCAAAAGTGGCTTGAGCGTCCCGGCATTGTCTGGCATGCGTGAGATTGTCTTATCGATATAGTCGTAGGTTTGGTCGGGGAATGCCAGTGTCATGAATGTCCGCGCCAGTTCGCCATCGTCCTTTGAGTCAACCGCATACAGCTTGTCGACCGCTGTAATGCGAGGCGTTGGGTTGGTGATCTCCAGGATGTGGTCGCTCACGCGTTTTACTTTACCTGGGTTGGCGGCGATGAGCTGTTCCATAAAGTTCGGGTTGTTTTTAATCCAACCCAAATTGCCGTCGTAGGTGCTTGGCGCGACGTAACGGTCGTAATACGACTCATAAATATCACTGAAATCGTAAATGTAGCGAACGTTATATGGCTTCAGCACATCAATGTTCAACGTCGACAGCAGCTGGAACTGCATGGAAAGTTTGAAGTCCTGCGGCTTCACCGAGTTCTTAATAAAGTCGTTCAGACTGTATGTCGAAAAGCCATCGTGGCCGCTGTTGCGCATCGGCAAGTTCGACTGGAACTGCCGCGGAAAATCATTGAACGAATACTGACCAAAAAATGGATATGCGAGGATGCGCCCGTTTGGCTCTGGATGATTCTTATCGAAATCCTTAAACTCCGTGAACTTCTGGCGAGCTGCCGCAAAGTCGATAGACTGCGCTGCACCCTGAAACCTCAGGAAGCTCAACACAACAACAATCACCAGCCACAATGCAATCGCGCCTTTCATAAAACCGCGCAGCATCAATCGGCCCAGCAAAACCAGCAACACTAGCACGATTACTGGCGCAAAGTGCCCGACCTCGCGGAACATCGGATACAGCGTCGTCAGCGGCCCAAGATTAATAAGTTGGAACAATCCCGTCGCCAAAAACAGCATCACCAACATGAAGGTCAGGAGCCACACATCTTCCATCTGCTTGCCTTTGTATTTCAACAAGGCCACAACCATCAACACAAACAGCAGGCCATACAGCAGCAGTTCGTACACACCGTAGAACTTATTAATCAACGTCGCCTTCGAGAACGAAAAGTTAAAGCTGTTCAGATACTCACTGTTACTCGCCGCCCGGAATGTGCCCTTTGTCGCCTCGCCACTTATTGCAGCGATGTCGGCACCGCCGAATGCAAAGTTGCTCAGCCATACGGCATTACCCAGCAGCGGCAATAGCAGTAACGGTGCTAGGAATTTCCATCGCCACATGTCTGGACGGAAAATAAAGTACATCACAATCAGTCCGCCAGCAATCGCCAAGAACTGAATCTGGGCGCCAATCAACGCCCACAACAAACCCACAACGACCGCACTTCGAAAGTTCGGCCGAAACCTGTGCAGCAAAAACCACACCATATATATAAGAAGGACGTACGAAATCAGGTAGTCGATATGCCCAGCAGTAAACTTATAAAACATCGTTGGGTTTACAAACGCCGCCAGTCCCAGCAAGAATGCAATCCCAGGCTTACAGTGATGTCGCGCAATGATATACACGCCAAAGCCACCCACTGTAAACAGCGTGACAAGCAGCCCATACAGCAGCCACTCCGGCTGCAACCAGCCAAACAGCGAAATCACCCAGCGTACGAAATAATCCGACGAATAGCCCAGTGGGCTACCCTGCGCCAGGGGTGTCCATGCCTCGGACGCACGACCAAAAAAGTTCCCAACTTGCTCGGCATAATATGGGAAACTCCAGTCCCAATATTGGCCAATTCCGCGAGCGGCCTGGCCCAGCAATACGGCAAAGAAGCCAGTGTATAGCAATACAACCAGCCGGTTGCCGCGTGGCAAGAATCGCTTAACTCGCTCAAATTTACTCATATTGTGATGCAAACGCTTGGTATGCTTCCTTCTGAGCTAAGTTACGCTGGCTGGCGTCGTAAAACTTCCGCGCCACCTCATCGTAGTTGTCATACATATATTGGAAGGCGAGTGGCAAATCATCTAGCTCATCGAGCTCGATGTAGTAATCGCCAATCTCGTTGTCGCGGAAGAACGAGCTAACCTTTGCGCGGTAGGCAATGCCCAAGCATGGCGCCGCGTTGAACGTTGCCAAAATGTTAGCGTGCAGGCGAGTGCCGATAACAAGGTCAAAGTTGCCAAGCGTCTCGACGACATCTTCCAGGCTTTTGGCTTTGTAGATTTCGACCGGGACTTTGCTTTTAAGCTTCTCGACGACTCGTTCGGATGCCCATAGGTCGTCATTGGCTTCTTGCTCGCTGACAAGCATCGGCAGCAGCACAACGCGAAAGCGTTTGGGGTCAAGTGAGTCGATGAACTTTGCTACCTTTTCGGCCATTTTCGGGAAGTTCTCTTTAGGGTCGGGCAGGTGATACAGCAGCGAAATACCGATCGTGAACGGCTTGTCCTTTGCCGGCATTTTGTGCAGTCGAGGCTTGTAGTATGGCAGGTTGATCGCCAAGTCAGGCAGGACCTCTACACCGGCAAGACCAAGGACCTCGGCACTGCGACGTTCGCGAGTGATGATTGTGTGGCTCAGCCCGGCCGACGCCTTCGCCAGCTTTAGCGACCAGCCAGTCAACTTACCAATACCAGTTCCAACGTAGTGGATCTTCTTGCCGAACAGCCTGGCCAGCATATTGAGCGCAATCATCTTATACAGCGATTGGCGCGGGAACTTATCGCCGTACAATTCAACCCACACGTCACCGCCAAAATAGACGATGTTTTTGACTTCCATAAAAACCTTCAGCTTTTTAATCGCATCGCCAGCGCTGGTTGTGCTGATCGTTTCGACCAAACCTTTGGCGCTTTCTGGCAGCAACGAATCGTCCGCCGAGTTGATGTATAGTTTGTGGTTCCTAAACAATTCCGACGCGGCGACCAAAAACACGTCGTCGCCCAGATTGCCCCGGCCATAACTGCCAAGTAAAATTGTGCTCGGTACTTTACTCTTCTCTGTCATTTCCTTAACTCCCCATGAATTCGTATTCTTTGGCCGCCACATATTCTACACGGAACTGGTCGGCGTAGGCGGCAATACGCTGCTGCTCGGCTTGGTAATCGGCAGGCGATGCGGCGTAACTTTGCAGCAAATCGTGCACGGTTCGGCGCAAAATGTCTTGATCCTTCAGCGGCACGATGTGCAGGTTCTCGCCAAAGACGCCGCCATACACTGGCAGGTCATACGCGACTACCGGCGTCCCAACGGCCAACGCTTCTGCAATTGCTATTCCCCAACCCTCTTCAACGCTCGGGAATACAAACAGTTTGGCGCGCGATAGTATATCGAATTTCTGCTCGTCGGTGACATAGCCTGCCAGCTCGATTGGCAAATTCTGCTGCTTGATGAGTTGCTGCAAACGCTTTTGCTCGGGGCCAACGCCAATCATCACGGCTTTAAAGTTGCGAACTTTACCCTTCAGATCCAAGCAAACTTTCACAAAATCATCCACGCCCTTCTGCGTCACTAATCGGCCGCAAAAGGCGAGGGTAATATCCTTTTGCGCGTACGGTCGCACGCCCGAAAGTGGGTGCACGAAGTTACTCGACAGCAAAATCTGTTGCTTGCGAAAACCCATTTGCCGCAGCCGGTCGGCCACGTCTTGGTTCACCACAATCACTTTGCCGAATCGCTGGCGGATCATCCAAAAGCACAACTTCTCCTGCAAGTTCGCCAGCTTTGTGTTGATGTTATCGGGCCTGTCCATGTCTTGGATGATGTGATGAATATAGACAATCTTATTTTGCTTTGGCGTGTGCGCGACAAATACCGGCAGTACGTCTGGCAAAAAATGAGAGCTCGCAACAAGCACGTCGCTCTTGCCCACAAACTTATTAACACGCTGCGCGGCCTGGAACGCACGGGCGGCGTACATTAACGCAATTGATTGCTTCAAGCTTGTGTCCGGGTGAGTCATTGTGCGGATGCGTTTGACCTCCGGGTAGACCTTCTCTTGCCCATCACGCTTTGGCATTACTAGTAGTGGATCGATCTTTGCGCGGCTATCCAGTAGCCAGCCCAATAGGCCACTCATGTGCATATCACCGCCCGACACATCGCCGGTAAAGCAATTTCGGTAGACAACTAAACGGTTCATGATTGGCCTTTCGCCATGCGACTGGCCTTTAGGTAGCCCAGACCGCCGACGGCATACTCAGCCGTCTTCAACAGCAGCATCCCAGCACCTACGTGCGGTCGGCGCAGCAATTTAGCTGGTCGCGAAAAGAACAACTTATAGCGGGCGAGTGGACCAGACTGGTCGGTTAGTGCGGACTTGGTTGGATTCTTGGCAAAATACTCGCGGGCGTGCTGAGCGTAGTAGTACATCTTGCCAACCGTTCGGCCAAAGTACAGACGGCCTTCGTTGTGGCGGATGTACTCTGACGCGCGGGCAATCGGCGCTATTGCGGCAATCCGACGCGACAAATCCCAGTCTTCCCCGCCGGTCATTTCTTCGCTGTAGCGACCGGCTTTTTCGAATGCGTCAGCGCGGAAGAACCTGGCCGCTTCGATCGAATCTTGGCCAACGTAGTACGAACGTTCGAGTTGTTTGCACTGCGCCCAAAACCCTTCGCCAAACGATTCCTCTGGAATAATCACGCCGCCGACATCAGGCTGACGTCGCACAACGTTGACGCACGAACTTACCACACGCTCCCCCAATTCCATGTCGGAATCGATGACTAGCAGGTACTCGCCACTCGCCTTGTCTGCCGCAAAGTTCCGTTGCGCCGAGCGTTCTGGGCCTTTGTTGTAAACGTGCTTCGTATAGCGTGAGGCGATCTCTTTGGTGTCGTCGGACGAACTGTTATCGACAACGATCAACTCGATCTGCTTATAGTCCTGCGCAGCAATTGAACTCAGGCAAGCATCCAGTGTCGCGTGGTTATTACGCGTGGTTACGATGACGGAAACGAGGGGATTGGTCATACTTCTGCTCCTACTACTTGTTTAAAGTCGGCGTAGCTTTGGTCAAATGTGATTTCTTTACTCCAGTGCCAGGCGTTTTGGCGGACGCGCTCATATATTGCTGGATGCGTCAGGAGCTTGACGATGCCGTACGCCAATGACGTTGGGGATTGCTCGGCAACATAGCCGGTCTCCATGTGGCGGACGCTGTCGCGCAGGCCGTTGACGTCGTACACCACGGCCGGTGTACCTTGGCTGGCAGCTTCAGTTACGGTCAGGCCCCAGCCTTCGTGCACGGCGGTTTGCATTATGAGGTGCGCGCGCTGCATCAACTCAATCTTTTGTCGGGTACTGACTTTGCCGAGGTACTCGATGTCATTTTTGTACGGACTAGCAGCGATAGTTGCCATAACTTTCTGGCCATATTCGCCATCAGACTTGCCGGCAATTTTGAGCTTTAGATCGGGCATGACGGCCTTGGCAATTTCGAATGCTTTGACCTGGTCGACCGTGCGCTTCATGGCGCGCATGGCGCCCAGGCTCAGCAGGGTAGGCTGGTCAAACTTTTCGATTGCCTCAATGTCTTCGGCCGGCTGAATCTCAATTCCTTCAGAAATGATGTGTGTACGCTCGGCCCGAAAACCATGTCGCACAAGGTCGCTTGCCGTGCTCTCCGACACGGTTACGACCGGCGTGCGCGACTTGGCAAGCAGCCGACTCGCGACCGGCTCCAGCGCATAATGACCGATATGGCTCAATGGCGCCTTTGTCTCGTAAAACCAAACTGGACCTTCCATCTGGTGATACAACAAGTACTTCTTAGCCTTTCGTTCAAACAACACGCTAAAGTACGGCGCACCGTTCACTTCCTCTATTACCAGGTCAAATTTACCGCGCATATGACGGAGGTAGTGCGCCAACGCTTGAAACGGGTGGGTGTAGCGGTTGCTGCCAACGCGGATAATCTCAACACCGTTGAGCACTTCCCGCTTTGGCGCACCCGGGTAGCCGGCCGTCAGCATCGTCACCTTATGCCCATCGGCTAGCAAGCGCTGCGTCAGCTCTCGCGCGACAACCTCGGCGCCACCAGCCTCGGGATGTTGGTGGTCCTTCCAGGTCAGCCAGAGGATGTTCATAGCTACGCCTTTACCTCCTCAAAAAGCTCGGCCTCCTGCACAATGTGCTGCTCCTCTGGTCGCACAACATATAGCGGACGATTCGAAACCTCGGCGTGAATGTGCGCAATGTACAGCGACATCATGCCCAGACACGTCAGGACCAGACCAACCATAAAGATCGTCAGCATTGCCAGCATCGTCGTGCCGTTTATGCCCAAGTGCAGGTAGTCACCCAAAATGTAGCGCTCAACATACAGGAATACGCCAGCCGGAACACTCACTGCCAAAATACCAGCGCCAATGTAGCCGGCCAGTCGCAGCGGTAAGAGGCTGTAGGCCGTAAAGCTGTTCATCGCCAAGCCAACAAGCTTTTGGAAGGTGTACCCAGGTGTACCAAACTTGCGCGGCTGTTGCTCAAAGTAAATGTAATCTCGGTCAAATCCCAACCAGTCGATCAGCCCACGCGTAATGCGATTGCGCTCGGTAAACTGGTTAAAGACATTAATGACTTTGCGGTCGAGAAGGCGATAGTCGGTCGCGTTTGGCGTGATTTTGGTGTGCGAGATGCGACGCATGATCTTGTAGAACAGCTTGGCGCCCATGCGCTTCACAAAACTCAGATTGCGCGACTTAAATACCCCTACTACCACTTCTGACCCAGTCTCCCACTTGCGGATAAACTGCGTCATCAGGCTTGGCGGCATCTGCATGTCGGCGTCCATAATCAGCGCGGCATTTCCACGTGCAGCGTGCAGGCCAGCAGTCACGGCCGCCTCTTTGCCAAAGTTTCGGCTAAACCGAATCAGTCGGATACGACGGTCTTTGCGCGCAAATTTGTGCAAGACCTTGGCGGAGTCGTCCTGGCTGCCGTCGTCCACGAACAGCATTTCAAATTGATACGGTAGGCGATCGCTATTCTCGGCAATCTCCTTATAAAGCAGCGGCAAGTTATCTGCCTCATTGTAGACAGGCACTATGATCGAAATGAGCGGTGTTCTCGCGTGCGCTTTCATACTCTTTTCCCCCTATTTTTTAACCAACTTGCGCCGGATATGCCGGCCACCAGAATTAACATACTCATGCTGCCCATTAACAGGCTTTCGATCACGCTACGAAGGGTCGCGTGGTGGAGAATCATTAACACGTAGGTGACACTAGCCCCAGCTATAACAATCCAGACAATCCAGTACCGGCGCAGGGCCATGAAGTAAGATACCACAAGATTTGTGATTGCCACGGCAGAAATTGCCACACTCAAAATCGGCAACAGAGAAGCGTACTGCCCATATGCGTCGCCCATAAGCAGGCGTGTGACTTCCCCTGGGAAAATCACAAACAACAGGAGTGCCGGCAAACCGGCTGCGGCCAGCAACAAAAACGACCGTTTAAGGAGTTGGCGGTTCTGAAGTGTTGTATTTTTTAGTTTTACGCTTGGCATAAGTACCTGAGCGATTGATCCCGTCAAGAAGAAGATGATGCGCGCGACGGTAGCGATGCCGGCGTACAGACCAGCTGTGTGGGCGTCAAAGTAGTGCTTTACAACCAAAATATCCACGCTGAACTGAAGTGTAATCAGCAGCGACGTCACCAGCACCATTCCGGCATATTTAAGCTCCGGCTTCAGCAGCGACATGTCTGGCCGGCTTGTCCAACGCACGCCCTCAGCGCGCGTGAGGCCCATTCGCCGAGCGTGGTAGGCAATGTATAGCAAGGCAACAAGTTGGGCAGCCACAATGCCTCCAATGGCGCCCACCGTCCCCAGCCCGGCCATCACTAGCCCGACAGACATCACGATCTTGGCCGCTGACGCCAGCAGGTTCGAAATCGACGCCACACCAAACCCGTGCTGGCCGCGCACAAACGCACCGCGGAAAGTGAAGGGCACCGTTACAACAATCGCCAGAACTAAGACAACAAATGGTAGCGAGTCGTCAAAGCGGAAGAAGCTCGCCAGCTGACTGCTAAAGATCACGCTCAACGCCAGCAACAGAAGACTCGCCCCCAATGCAAAACGTTCCAAGTCGAATATTACTCGGTTACGGTGCTTGGCATTATCGTAGTTGGCCGAGACATTAACCGTCACGAGACCCAAAACAGTCAGGAAGATACTGAGCTGCAAGAAGAACGAAACAAGCGTCTGGACTTCACCAAACGCCGTCGGGGGAAGGAGGCGTCCAAGAATCGGATAATACAGATAGTTCAGCGCACCCACACCCACCGAACCCAAAAAAAAGATGGCGTTGTGCCGCATGAACGGATTCGCGCCTGCCTGCTTTACTCTTTCAACCCAAAATTTCACTCGGCCAATATACCATGATTGGCAGGCTCGTCCAGTCGATTATTTCGCCAGCTGCTGCTTCAAATCCTGCAATCGCCCCTGGTAGGAACGAGCTGCATCTGCCAGGCCAAGCACATGAAGCGCGCCGACCAAAACGTACAAACTATCCAACTCGGCGACCGCTGCCGCTTGCTTCTCGACTTCCGCAAATCGTGCCGCAACTTGGTCGATGAGCCACTTCTCTTGCGTTTTAGTGACCGGCTTTACGGCGATTTGAACCTTAACGTCACCGCCGCCCTGCACAACTTCGAGAGACCGAGCCGACTTGTCGCGCTTAATCAGGTGGCCCTTCTTGATCAAGTTGTCCACGTGGACTGCAACCGTCGAGACGGACCGATAGTTCAGCGCCCGCATAATCTCGCGGTAGCTCGGGCCATACCCGTGCGCCGTGATGAATCCTTCGATGAATGTCAGGAGCTCACGCTGTTTTTTGCTGGGTCGTTGGTCTGCTGGTTCTGTCATAAATGAAGTGATTTTTGTATCTGTCTGGGACCCTTAAATACCCATATCTTACCAATGATGTAATTCCAAAAAATCAGGAATGTCCACACAACAAATTTGCCAAGGAACGGACTAATACCCAGCAACTCCTGCATTGCCCACAGCATCACATATGTCAGGACGAAGTTAATAAAGAGGATTGTACCGTAACGGAAGATGCTCGTTGTAAATTGCTGCCCTGTCGCATTTTTCTTGAAAACCCAGAATCGATTGAGTAAATAGCTCGTAATAAGACCTGCGACGTAGGCAACGGCCGTTGCCGTCAGCAAGCCAGTACCGAGCGGATTAAAGAATAGCCAGAACGTCCCGTAGTCCACGCCAGACACAACAGCGCTCGTGACCAAATACTGCACAATCGTCCCGAGTTCGCCGGAACGTTGCAGCCTATAGAAGTACGGAGCGCGATAGTACGGATGAATCATAAGCTTTAGAGGTTTCTGTTCACTATCGTACTACAAGAGGCGCCCATCTGTTAACTACTTTCGGCTCATATATAGGCCAGCCAAGGCCCACCAGGTTAGCGACAGGGGATCGTCTGCCCAGCCGTGGAGCAATAGGTTAATAAGTGAGATTCCTGCAAAACTTGCGACTAACGCTACCGGCAAAACGCCACTGCGTCGCACAATGCTGCGAACGACCAAAACGTTAATAGCTACAAATAATCCCAGTCCAATCAAACCAACTTCCTGGGCAATCTGTACGTAGTAATTTTCACTCAAATTTGTACCCGTACTGTTGTAAAAAGATGCCGGCCCTGCGCTACCGGGTCCACTACCCCATGGATGTCGCACAACATCCTGAACGCCTTGAGCCGTCGCCTCCCAGTGCTTGTCATTCGAACCCTCAGTCAGGCTGCTGTCGCCTGGACTCGAGTGAAAAACAGCCAATCGCACGCTCGGCACATTCACTGCCGCCCACCCTACCAGCGCCACTAATATAATGACCGGTACAATCAGCCGCTTTGCCCAGAGGACAACGTGATGCCGAGGCACAACAAGCAATGCCACCATCACAACAGTCGCAAACAAACCCAGCCACGCGCTGCGAGAACCCGTCAGATACACTGCGACAAACCCAAGCGCCACGCCAACCCAGGCCAGCACATCACGTCGCTTGGTGTACGCAACGTATAATGCGGCCGCGATTGGGATTAGCAGATACGCACCGAGGGTATTTGGCCCGCGCATCGTCGCAAACGCTCGCAACGCATTCGGATTCTCATCCACTAATAAGTACGGTGAAATCGTCGCATCTTTGTCGTACCCAAACGGCACCAAGAAGTCTCGTGGCAACACATACACCTGTAAAATTGCCAGGACGCTCAGCCCCAAACCAACCCACACCAGCCAGCGCGGCACGATTGCCTTGAGGCGCTCCAGGTACTTCGGCCTTGCCTCAACAATGACCTGCACAAGCACGAATATCGCCAGGAACCGCAAGTTCATCATTAGTCCCGCCACGACCGCCTCAGAGGACGCGTCGGCCGACAGACTCAAAACCAGGTGCAGCAGAACATACAGAGCAATAAGTTTGTTAACTGCCCTCCCCCACACTTCTCTGGCGACGCCAGCATGCAGGACGCAGTACGCCACGACAATAGGAATAATAGCCGCCAGCAAGATTTCCTTCCAGGATTTCCACGCCAACAGAGGTCCGACCATCGTCCCCAGCCATGTCGATATAAACGCGTGGACCGGCATCAACGCCACAATAACCGCGGTCGATGCGGTCATCGCCCAGATCAGCACGTCCGATAGTTTGCGCTTGGCTACTGTGTTCACTTCTCTAAATGATACAATTGATGCAAGGATTTAACTACCGACATGCCCACAAGAAACGCTCGTTTATATAGCATTGCACTGATCTTTGGCGACATACTGACACTTCTCGCTGCTTTTACGCTGGCCTACGTTGTTCGTGTCCAATTTGACCCGCGCCCACTTGTGGCGCAAATTCACGGAATTGACTTCATTTATTCGTCGATGGCGCTGATTCCATTCTGGATCCTCGCCTTTGCAACGCTTGGCCTGTACAGTAGCAAGATTTATGCTCGACGCCTGGCAGAGATCGGCCGACTCTTTATTGGTTGTATCATCGGCATCCTCATCATCTTGGGCTACGCCTTTGTGATGGACGAACCGGTCTTCCCTGCCCGCTTGGTTGCGGTCTACGCCTTTATTGGCTCGTTTGTATCGCTGGTTGTTGCGCGTGAGATCATTCGCCAGGTGCGCACACTCTTGTTCCGATACGGCCGAGGTGTGAGTCGAGTACTTATTATAGGTACAACCGAAGCTGTCGCTGACATCGCCATGCAGCTCGATGACACGCGCAAATCCGGCTACCACATCGTGGCGATTGCCGGACCAAAGCGCATTCTGCCGCCGATGTTCGAAGGTCGACACTTCAACAAAGCCGAGGATGCTCTCGACCACCTTAAGGACATGCGCATCACCACCATCGTCCAGACCGACCTGTACGACAGTATCGAGCGCAACCAAATGATAATGGGTGCGGCGCAGTCCAACCACATTGGCTACAACTTTATCCCCGGCGAACCTGAGTTTTACTCGGGCAAAAACACCGTCGATGTCTTCTTGGGCTACCCAATTATCGCCGTTCACCAGACACCGCTTGTGGGCTGGGGTGAGGTCGTAAAGCGTTTGTTCGACGTCATTATAGTGAGCCTTTTGCTCGTACTTCTCTCCCCTATTTTCTTGCTCATCGCGATCCTCCAGAAAATCTTCAACCCTGGCCCTATCTTCTTTATCAGTCAACGCCTGACTCGCTATGCAACTCCATTTGGCATCTACAAATTCCGCACCATGAGCACCAAATACGGCACCAAAGACGCTGCCGAAGATTTCCGCGACATGGGACGCGAAGACCTCGCGCTGGAGTACGAAAAGAACCGCAAGGTTGTGAACGACCCTCGCATTACTCCCTTTGGCAAATTCCTGCGAGCGACATCGCTCGACGAGCTTCCCCAGTTCTTTAACGTCCTGCGCGGCGAACTCAGCCTCGTTGGACCACGCCCGATCCTTCCGCAGGAACTTCCGCTGTATAAAGGTCGTGGAGCGCTCCTACACAGCGTTAAATCTGGCGTAACTGGCCTGTGGCAAGTCTCTGGTCGCAGCAACCTAGCCTTCGACAAACGTGTCGAGCTGGAACTGTATTACGCACAAAACTGGAGCTTCTGGCTAGACATCAAGATCCTACTAAAGACAATTCCCGCACTCTTCAAGAAGGGATCGGCCCGTTAATGAGTAAGCCAAAGGTCGCCATCGTTTGCGACTGGCTCACAAACATGGGCGGCGCGGAAAAGGTCATCTTGGCAATTGCCAAGGCATACCCTGAAGCACCAATCTACACCTCTGTCTTCACGCCAGACACGATGCCAGCGTTTAAGGGACTCGACATCCGCACGACGTATCTGCAAAAGCTCCCAGGTTTTTTACGCCGCAAACACCAGTTATTCCCCGTGCTGCGAGCGCACGCCTTCCGCAATCTCGACTTAAACGAATACGACATTGTCATCTCTATCGCCAGCGCCGAA
>DATEFF010000036.1:0-3411 GCA_035280785.1 Saccharimonadales bacterium (SeqCode) | reverse complement strand
AACTGCAAGACAGCAAGACAAGCAAACCGGTCAGCAACGTTACCGTGGCGCTTGGCGACAAGTCGGCGACAACTGACGCAAAAGGCCAGGCAACCCTAAAGTCCGTCGCGGTCGGCAATAAGAAGCTCAAAGCTACCAAGAAATACTACAAAGACCTCAACTCTGAAGTCCTCGTGCCAATCACTGGCAACAATCCGAGCTTTGACATGAATGTCGAGGCGACTGGCCGCCAAGTCCCGGTCAAGATTATCAACAAGGTTAGTAAGCAGCCTGTCGAAGGTGCGCAAATCTCTGTTGATGGCACGTCATCTAAGACTGGCAAGAATGGTGAAGCGATTGTCGTTTTGCCTGCCGACAAGACCGACATGGATGCAACGCTGAGCCTGGACGGCTACAACAACGCTGCCGTTAAGGTCACAATCACCGAGCAGCTGGACGACAAAAACACATTCTCGATTACGCCGAGCGGCAAGTTGTACTTCCTGAGTAAGCGCAGTGGCACAATTGACGTGCTAAAGTCTGACCTCGACGGCGGCAACGTGCAGACTGTCGTGAAGGGAACCGGCAAAGAGGACGAGTACAGCACGGTTATGCTGGCCTCGCGTGACTGGAAGTACCTGGCGCTCAAGGCCAAGCGCGATAGCGACGAAGCCAAGATGTACTTGATAGAGACAAGCGGCGGCAAGCTGAGTGTTATGGACGAAGGCACTGATGTGAACTTCGAGCCAACTGGCTGGTACAACAACCATTTCATCTACACTGTTCATCGCACGAAGGTAAAGAGCTGGGAGCCAAAGCAGTACTCGCTCAAGAGTTTCAACGCTTCGAGCGGCTCACTCGCGTTCCTCGACCAAAGCACGGCCGAAGGTGACCAGAACAAATATGCCTACGAACGTCTCGACAATGTCTACATCCTGGACAACGAAATCGTCTACCAAAAAAGCTGGAACGCCAGCCAGTGGAGCATGCTGAACAGCAAAAACAACGTCATCAACAGCGTGCGCCCAGACGGCAGCAACAAGAAGACAATCAAAGGTTTTGCACTTGGGGAAGAGGGCAATTACTTTGGCGGCGCCAAGCTCTACAAGCCGCAAGAACTATACTTCGAGGTTTACCAAAAGTACCAGCGATCATTCTGGGAATATGAGAGTGGTAAGATTACCGAAGAGAAAGACCTCAAGGGCGACGACTTTTATAACAAGTTCTACCCAACATTCCTTCTGTCGCCATCCAGCAAGAGCACCTTCTGGTACGAGCCACGCGACGGCAAAAACACACTCTTCTTGGGTGACGCCAGCGGCGAAAATGGCAAAGAGATCGCAACCCTCAGCGAGTTTACGCCATACGGCTGGATGGGCGAGGATTACCTGCTTGTCTCTAAAAAGAACAGCGAACTGTTTATTATCTCGCGCAGCAACCCAGGTGAAGCCATCAAGATTACGGACTACCACAAGCCAGGCGGTAACTTCTACGGCTACGGTTACGGATACGGCGGATTCTAGATGTTCACCCGACTTGGCAACTCCCTTAACAAATACGCCCTTGCGATCCTCATAACATCCATCGTGTTTATAGTCGCTGCCGGCACATACGGCATGAGCGTATTTTCCCGGCTCGACAGCGGCGACCTATCTGACCAAAATTCCGAATCAACACAAGTCATCGAGCGGGTACGCAAAGACTTCGGCGACGGCGTCGCCCAGGTTGTTGTGTTGTTCGAATCCAAAGACGGTCTGACCGTCGATGATGCCGAGTTCAAGGGCGAAGTCGAGCGACTCCTTGGCGGTGTGAGTCGCGATGTTAAGAGCTCTAGCAGCTACTATTCGACTGGCGCTGAGGAATTTGTCTCGCACGACAAGAAGAGCACATATGCGGCACTTGTCTTGCCTGGCACCGATAACGAGCAAGCCGACAAAGTAGCGCACCTCCGCGAGAAGTTTGCGAGTGACAAACTGCACGTATCGGTTGGTGGTCAGGCGGCGGTTAACGCTGACGTGACGCACCAGATCAACGAAGACCTTGCGACGGCCGAAACGATCTCGTTTGGGGTCCTGGCCGTGCTGCTGGTGTTGGTCTTCCGTAGCGTAATTGCGGCATTATTGCCGCTGCTGCTGGGTGGTTTCGCGATTGTTGGTGCGTTCTTTGTGACACGGCTACTCACAGAATTTGTGACGATATCTCAGTACGCCATTAACATCATCACACTGCTGGGCCTTGGGCTTGCCATCGACTACTCGCTGTTTATTGTTAGCCGATTCCGCGAGGAGCTGCACGCATCGCGTGATGTTAACGCGGCGCTCAAACGGACAATGGAGACGGCTGGCCACACGGTATTCTTTAGTGGCTTGACGGTTATTGCCAGCCTGCTATGTCTGCAAGTCTTCCCAGTTGATATCCTGCAAAGCATGAGCTGGGGCGGTGCGGCTGCGGTGCTGGTTGCTATGATTGGCGCGATGCTAGTGCTGCCGGCTATCTTGCGATTGCTCGGGATTCGCATCGACGCGCTGTCGTTTGGTGCTGCAAGGCGGAGCGCAAAAGCGTTTAAGGACGGTCAAACGCTAGAAGAACGCGAGAGTATTTGGAGTCGCGCTGGTCAGTTCTTTATGCGGTTTCGCTGGATTGCGGTGCTGTCGACGACTGTTGTTCTGCTAGCTGCGGGCTTGCCCTTCTTGCACGCTCATTTCTCGACACCAGATTACCGAAGCGTACCTGAGGGCTCCGAATCAAGGACGGTCTCTGAAAAGCTTGTTCACGAATTTGGCGATGTGGCGGCGCCACTACGCGTTGTATACACGGCGCCGGGTGAGGTCACAAGTTCGGACGAGATTGCAAAGCTATACGACTATGTCCAAAGTATTCGCAAGCTCGGCGAGGTCTCCAGCACGGCCAGTATTGTCGACTTGCCTGGTCCTGGCTCGGCCATGGAGTACCAGATGTTGTATGCCCATGAGACTCCTGACGCAGTCAAGAAGTTGCTCGACCAGCGTGTCAGTGGTAACACGACGCTTATCGACATTAACTACAAGGGCGACCTTGATTCTGATGCAACGCAAAAGCTCGTCAATCAGGTTCGTGAACTGCCGCATCCCGACGGCGTAACCATTCAGGTTGGCGGCGGTCCGGCGATCTTGCATGACCTTTTGGCGGCAATTGGGCGTTACATTCCGTATGGGTTGGCGGCGCTAGCATTTACGCTGTTTGTTCTGCTGTTCTGGCTGAGCCGTAGCGTAGTGATTCCACTACAGGCAATTACGCTGAGTACGTTGTCGCTGGGCGCAGCATTCGGTGCTTTGGTGTGGGTATTCCAAGATGGCCATTGGGCAAGCTGGTTTAATCTCACGCCAACTGGCAGCATTGACGCAACTATGCCGGTGTTGATATTCGCGGTGGCTTTTGGGCTTTCTGTCGACT
>DATEFF010000035.1:0-15858 GCA_035280785.1 Saccharimonadales bacterium (SeqCode) | reverse complement strand
GACACCGCCAGTCCAAAGCACTTCAGTCTCGATGGCACAAAGCGAGTTCGACTCAGTTACCAGCAGAAAATTCCAGTCGTTCTATTTGAGCCAGATCACCTGCGACTACTGAGCGGTCCCCCCTCTGCTCGTCGTGATTATCTGGATAGCGTGTTGAGTAGGTTGCAGCCCGACTTTGCTCGCGCTCGTTCGCAATTCGAGCGTGCATTATTGCAGCGCAACAACATTCTAAGGCACGCTGAGCGTCGTTCTCAGGCCTTGGATGACCAGTTGTTTGTATGGAACATAAAGTTAGCCGAGCTCAGCGAAAACATTGCGGAGAGACGCTTAGGATTGATCGAGTTTATGAACAGCCGTATCGACGAGCTGTACTCGCATATCGCCGACACGCCCAGTAAGGTTCATCTGGAATACGAGACTGAACTATCGTCGTCCGGGTACAAGGCGGCCATGCTAAAACAGCTCGATGCCAAGCTAGATCGAGATATTATTCGCGGCTTTACAGGGGTTGGCCCGCACCGTGATGATTTTGCGCTGCACTTAAACGGAGCGCGCTCTGACGTTACGGCGTCACGTGGCGAAATGCGCTCGCTGTTGCTGACGCTTAAGATGATTGAGTTGCAGCTATTGAGCGATCAACAGAATCACGCTCCCCTCCTCCTGCTGGACGATGTGTTTAGCGAGCTTGATTCGGTGCGACGCCGCACGCTCGCGACGTTAGCTCAGCCGTATCAGACGATCATCACAACAACCGACGCAGATATTGTGCGCGAGTATTTTGACGACGTATCGATTATTAGTACGAGTGACTAGCCGCCTGGCTGAGGTGGAACCTTGTAAACAATCTCGTAGTCGGCTGGGTTAAAGCCAAGTGATTTAATCCAATTAATCGCGTTCTGCTTGTCGATCTCGGCGCCGCCGTAGGTGATGATGATCGCAACTTTGTTGGGGTCGTTCGGATATGCAACTGACTTGCCGTAGTCGACGCGCCATGTCGGGTGAATCTCTGGTAGGTTCTGGATCAATGGGTTTGCATCGACGGTCTTGTCGCTTTGGGCGCTGAATTGTTGGCCAACCATTGCCTCGTATTCGACAGCAAGGTCAGGGTGGGCGCGCATCCATTCGTAACCAACCTGACTGTTTGGCGTCATGAGCAAGCGAATGATTTTGGCTTCACCTTGTTTAACTTCGACTTCTTGCGTCTTGTCTTCGAACCCGTCGCGCTTGGCTACAACGGTGTGTTTGCCTGGCGTGACGCCGTTTTTGCGGTTACTTCCTACCCCGCCACCATCGATGGTGACCTTTGCGTCGGTTGGGACTGCTGACTGAATCTCGATGGTCGCTGTCTTGTCGCGGGATTGTAGCCCCAAGACAAACACGACAATGATGAGTCCGAGCGCTAAAAGGCCGACGCCAATGTAGATTAGCTTTTTGAGTTGAGCTGTCATTTGCATACTATTTTTTAACCCTTCCTACGTAGAACCCGCCTGGGTACCAGTTTTGTGCCTGTGGAACGTGACCATGCCATGAGGCGTCGGCGACGTTTCTTAATGCGCCATCGCCACCCTTGTATGGGCCGGTGAAGAGCATTGTGTGGCCATGGTTAATGAGGATGTCTCCTGGTTGGAGCTTCTCTGTCGAGCCAGTGTAGTCGCCACTTGTAAAGAATTCGTACTTCTCAGGGTGCGACTGCATGTAGCTAATCTGCGCACTTGTGCCGCGCTTTTGGTAGTTCGGGTCGGCTGTTGCGGTAATGACGGTTGCGACAAACACGCCACAGTCACTCCACGGGTCGTTTGTGGCTTTCGCTGCTGTTGGGTTGTACTTTGGCATTGCTGATTGGTAGGCGGGAGTCGCGTCCTTCTCGTCTTTGCCGTGACCCTTTGTTGGCCATGCTAGTCCGAGCGCTGTCTTGACGATGTCGCCAGCCACAACGCCGTTTGCAGAACATGTCTGGCCGCCCGATGCGCCACCACCACCTTCGCCTCCGGCTTTGCTGAGGAATTCAGCAAACTGCGGAGCTTGAGACGCTTTGATTGGAATTTCTTTGCCGGCGCCGCTGTTTACCTTTTGGATAAACTGTTGGGCGTACATGCGTGGTGTTACGACGTTACCTGGAGGATATTGGTCTAGCAGTGATGGGTTACTGTTGGCCGCTGGGTAGAAGTGGCTGATAGCCAGCTTGAACAAGTCGCCATTGAAGCTCTTAAATTTGCGGGCATACTCGATATACGCCAAGGCGTCTTGAACTTCTTCTGGTGCCGCCAAGGCATCCGCGTATTTGTCGGCTGGTGGGTAGTTTTGTTTGGCGCTACCGTGCCATGTTGAGTCAATGTACTGGTATTTGCCTTTTGCGCCTGTGCCAGAAACAGCATCGATGTTACCGTTACTTTCTTGCTTGGCCAGTGCCTGCAAGAATCGCGTCAGTGTGTCGCCGCCAGTTGCTGTACCGCCACAGACGTTGTTGCCACGCGGGTCGTAGTAGTTGATGTCGTTCGCGCTGTAATCAACTTTTGGTGCTTTAGGGTCCTTGTTGGTTTCTTCCTCTTCGCCCTCAGCTGGCTGCGCTAATGCAACCTGTGGGATGGCGATCAGGACGGCTAGTGCCATCAACAGCACTCCCCTCACGTAGACCATTATCGATTTTTTGCTAGGCAGGCTGATCATAATTGACACGTTCCATTATTTGAATTTCCATCTGTCCCAAACTCCCAGTGCCACGGTTCTGGCTTGCTACCACCCGGTTCTGCCCATGCTGGGTGCATCCATCCAAAAGTGGTTGCGTTGGCTTTCATCCAGTTGTATTCGGCAGATCCAAAGTTATTGATGTTGGTACTGAGGTCCAGTGCCTGACCACAGCCATGGTTAGACTTGCCAGGTTCCGCACAGAGGTCGCCCTTCTCTTGCTTACACTTCACCTGTTGTTCGTAGGTTCGGTAGCTATCGGTTACGCCAATGTTTTTGCCCATGGCTGCTTTGAAGGCTTCGTTCATGGCACCAAACTTGTCGGCGGCGTCACAGCGGAGTTTCTGGCCTGGCCAGTCGGCGCCAAGCTCGCAGAGGTCGCCCTCTGGAATTTTACCGTTTTCGTATGTGTTGCCGGTCAAGTCAGTTGGTGCTGCGCTTTCGTCGAGGCCGAGCGTACCCTCAACACTGTCCTTCTCGGCGCTTTCGATAGAGTTGTTTGTTTGGTAGAAGCGGAAGTATCGGAATTTGTCGTCGTTGCTAAAGCACCAGCGAGTGTCAATGTCGGCTGTGACTTCAGTGCCACCACCGTCAGGAGACATAGGCTCGATGCCGTCAGTACAGCTTGCGTAGTACTTCTTGGCGTCGTCGCTCTTTAACTCGCCTGATTCAGGGTCGGCGTGGCCGTTGTCGAACATCCATTTGTCGACGAGTTCAGGGTCAAACTTAGGATCGTCGATGACGTCACTCTTTTCGCCAGGAATTGGATTACAGAATGCGTCGAGGGCGATGTTGATTTCGGCGTAATCTTCGTCGGCACAGAACTGACCACCCTTGTTGATGTCGCTTTGTGCACTCGCGCCGTTTGTCAGGATGCTGCCGAGCGATGAGCTAAACAGGCTGAGCGGCGATGTTATGACTGATGCGACGGTCTGTAGAGCGCCTTGACTGAATGGTGATGCAGCAATTGGTGCGACTGCAAGTGCGAGTTTGGATGGAATCGAGCTGGCGCTCTCCATCGAGAATGGACTCTTGCCGTAGTTCTCTACCTTTGTTTCAAATGCCATTGCTTTGTTTGTTTCCATCTCGACAGTAGCGGCGTCGGAGGTCGACAAGACGCGTTCACCGTTCGCGCGGCCAGAGAAGTTACCAAAGGCACCCATGCCTGCCGCGATTGCATTACCTGCACCGTAACCACCTTCTGGGTCGGTTGGATCTGGTGCGACGGTACCGGCTGCGTACTGGATTAACAGAGGTGTGACGTACGCCACGAGCACGGATACAATCATGCCCACCGCGGCTCCGGCTACGACGCCGCCAACGGTCAACGAGCCACCACTAAAGATACTAAGCGTGAGTCCGGCGACTGCCATCGCCGCCTGGCCATACCAGCTTTGAACGTGCTTACAGGTAGATTTGTTAGCGCCGACTGCCTCGAATGTCTTTTTGGCGCCTTGCAGGAACTTCAGGAATGACGAGCCGGTTGTATAACGTGCTAGTCCGCGTTGGTCGGCGATTTTACCTTGCGATATCAGGTTGAACCCTTCAGACTGGAAGAACGTTTTGCCGTAGCTGTCTTTTTTATTACTTGGCTTGAACAGCAATGCCATGACGAAGGCAATTTCAGGTCCGGCCGAGTCCCCTGCTTTGAGCTTGTCGGCGATTGTCATGAACAGAGCTGCGTATTTAATGAGTGCGAGAGCTTTGTATATCTTGGCGCCAAAGACAACGGCGCGAATTAGCTGGTATCCACTACATGCCTTGTCGATCACCGAGAAGACACCCAAAACAGCGCCCTTAATACCGCCCTTGAGTAGGCCATTGGCTACGTCGCCGGCTCTGTCGGGCGAGAGGTCGAGGTTGGTGGTGTCAGGAATAACGGACGGTGGCCTGTCGAACCCACCGCTTGTCAGGCGCTCGCGCTCCTGTTGGGCGGCTTCATTAATACTGTCGTCAACGCCAGCGATCTTTTTGGCTTCATCGGCGTCTTCATCCCCGCCAGGCGGCGCATTCATGGCTTTTTCGGTATCGTTACCGTCGCCATAGATACTTTGCCGGAAGTTTTTGGTCTTTTCTTTATCGTCGGCGCCCGTAATTGCGCGGTTACGAAGGATGCCAAACTTGTTAAACACGAGTTTCAACGTTGTTTTGCCTCGTAGGAACATGGATTTCGGTTTTGCTACCGTATCCATCTGGGATCTAAACCTCACATTCTGCGCATAGTGCGTTTCAAAATTGTCGGCGTCGACACGGACTTTAGCCCCGTCAGCATCAGTTGTATTAAGGGCGACGAGTCGTTGCTTGTTGCCTACCTTCTCTACCTCAGGGTTGAGGCCCGCATCCTTCATCTTCTGGATAGCCTTGTCGTCAATGCCGCCCTTGAAGCGACACTTTGTGCCGCTATTGCAGTTCGGGTCTGCCTGGTAGTACTTCTTTTTCATCGCCTTGGCAGTGCGTTTGCTGTAGTAGCTGTGGTTGTTGCGGTTGGCCCAGTCACTACCGAGCTCCTTGAGGTGCGCCAGTGCGCCGCTCAGTGCCGCCGGGACCGCAGCTGCAATTGTAACCATAAGCGTAACAAGACTGCCAATGAGCCACTGGTTGGCGCGCCTCTTCAGTATGTTCTTCATGTTGAAGCGACCGCCGCCGCCACCTCCGCCGCGCTGTTGCTGCTGTCCACCGCTAACGTTGGTGTCCCAACTTGGTGCTGCTTCGCGTTCGGCTACAGAGCGACCATCGCGCGACCATGCTTGGGCGCGGTCCATACTTGCTTGTTCGGCAGGATTGTCCTGTGCCTTCGAGGACGTTTGCGAGAGTTCGCGCTCGTGGCGCTCGAAGTCAAAATTTCGCTCGTATTCCTGCTGTTCTGGATCGAGTTTGTTGTCTTGTTTTGTTGCCATGGTTTAAACCTAGAGGCCTGCGCCAGTTTGATCGTTACTGAAGTTAGATGGTTGTTCAGTGAGTGGTGCCTGTACAGGGGCTTGGCCCTGTTGGTCATAGATATTCTGCAACTGCTGCACCTGAGCAGGGTTGGTAGTAATCAGCGATGTTTCGGTTGGACTTGCGATAATTTGCATATGCACGTGGTTCTGACCAGCAAAGAAGAGTCCTTGCCCTACCGGGAATTGGGCTAAACGCTTCTTTTCCTCGTCGGTTAACTTAAACACCTCGGCCAGCACGTCAACTGCTGATGTCGATTGCTTCAATAATAGCTGCATTGAGGCGTTCGCGACAATAGCTCGGCCCATTTTGCTGCCCATAAAGTCTTCGACGTCCTGCGTGATTGTGGTCAGACCCAAGTAGTACTTACGAGCGCGCTTTGCGAGTGAGAACAAGAAGTTCGCAGAGTCGTCGTACTTCATCAGCTGCCAGGCCTCGTCCACGATCAGGAGGCGCTTGCGCTTGTCGGCGCGAGTCTTGTTCCAGATGTAGCTCAGCACGATGTACATCGCAACCGGGCGGAGCTCGTCCTCGAGGTCACGGATGTTAAAGACAACCATCGAGTTGTTAATGTCGACGTTAGATTGCTGGCTGAAGATGCCCGCGAATGTACCTGTTGTGTACTTGCGTAGGCGCTGTGCCAGCTGTGGACCAGTGCCAGACATGTGCAGGAGTGTCTCGTATAGGTCGATGATGGTTGGCGGTTGCGAGTTGTGCGTCAGTGGGTCACTGGTGATACCGGCGCGAGCGTATGTGTCGATCAGTGCTTGGTCGAGGTCGGCTTCTTCGACAGGGCTCAGTGCAGGCATAGCCATGCCGTTCTGTGCCATTTGTGCGCCACCCATCATTAGGCGCAGCAGACCGTGCAGCGTAATGAGGTTTGCGCGGAGGGCATCCTCTGCTTCTTCGTTTTCGATAACGCGCGGTAGGTCAAATGGGTTGATGCGTGTCTCGGAGTTCAGTGCCAGGTGGACATAGCTACCACCAACCGCTTCACACAAGCGCTGGTATTCGTTTTCTGGGTCGACGATGATAATCTCGGCGCCCATCATCATACTTCGCAACGCTTCAAGCTTCACGGTGAATGACTTACCTGCACCAGACTTCGCAAAGACCACCATGTTGGCGTTCTCGAGTGAGAACCGGTCAAAGATAACAAGGCCGTTGTTGTGCATGTTGATGCCATACAGAACGCCCTTTTCTTGCGTCAGGTCGGCGCTGGTGAATGGGAAGCTGGTGCTGAGCGCACCAGTGTTCATGTTGTGGCGAATTTGCAATTGGTCGACCATCTGTGGGACCAGCGAGTTCAGGCTTTGCTCCATCTGTGATGACGCAACCTTACTGAAGACAAGTTGCTGACCAAGGATAGTTTCGATCTTGTGTTGCACAAAGGCAATCTCGTCCAGGCTGTCACCGTACACCGTAATGTACAGGCCAAAGCGGAAGAAACGCTCGCTACCAACCTGTAGCTGATCACGCAATTCTTCTGCGTCCTGGATCGCCGCCTCGAGACCTGGGTCACGGACCTTGCCGCGCTCTTGGTTAATGGCGATGCTGGCTTCTAGCTGACCTACCTTTTTGCGGAGGTTGTTCAGGATGACCTGACTCTCCACTGGGTAAATGAACATACTGACGTCGATAACTTCGTCGATGTTGATGATTGGGCTCAACCAGCCCGTGTAAATTTGGCGAGGGTAGCCGTACACATATATAGTGCGCGCGTAACGGGTGCCAAGGCGGAAGTGACCGGCCTGGATCTCAAGCGAACTCGGGGCGATAATATCGCGGAGTGTGGTGATGCCGCGCAGGAACTCCTGCTCGATCTCTTGTTGTTCTCGCTGACGCTGCTGCTCTGCGATCGCAACTGGGTCGTTCTTTTTACCGCCAAATAATCCCATTACATTACCTCCCTATCCAGATGCGGCTGTGCTGCTTGGCCTGAACCTTTAGTGATGATTGGTGCGCTCAGGTTGCTAAAATCACCCAACGGCTCACGTACGGCGGTGTCTGGGTTGTATACGTTGTAATACAGCTCGCCCAGCTCTTTAGTGTTGAGCTGAGAGCTGCGGATGCCGATCTGCATCAAGCCGTTAATGGCTGTCTGTACACGGTTGCGCACTTCGTCCTTAGCCTTGTTGTAGGTGGCTTCGTCGATGCGAATGCGCTGCTGTTGAGTGCTGCCAAAGATGCTGCCCAGCATGTTCTTGCTCTGGCTCACGGCGCTGTTAACATCGCCGGCTGGGTAGTATGGGATAACGATAAAGAAGCTCTTGTCCATAATGTTTGTCTCTTGGGCAAGTGCGCCAATAAATGCAATGTAGTCGTCCATCAAAACGCCAAGCAACATGTTGTCTTGGTCGCGGCGAATGCGCTCCAACAGGTCGAGGTATGGGCCGATGTCGACCTTCTGTGAGCGAATCATAATCTGGATTGGGAAATACAGTGAGTTCAGGAAGTTCTGGTAGCTGTACTCTACTGCTTCACGCTCGCGCTCGCTCATCAGGTCAAAGTTAATAGACCGACAGGCAATTACGGCGCGCATACTGCCGTCGTTCATAATAGCCATGCCATCGCGAAGCTCGGCCATAAGCAGTGTGTTCTGCGAGCTGTTAGGGTTGCGAGGTGGAGGCGCTGGAAGTCCGCGCTGGACTCCGCCTGTGCCAGGTCCGCCAACGACTGGCGCCTGTTGAATAGGTGCCTGGTATGACGGAGGTGCCGAGGCAATGCCCGTCAGCTCAGTGGCAGGTTGTGGGACCGCAGGAGCACCGACCGGTTGGATCGGCTGCTGCTGTGGCATCTGTGGTTGCATATTTGGTTGCTGCGGTTGCATTCCTAAGTTACCTACCCTAACTTACCTCACCCCTTAAGCATCAGTGGAGCTTAATGACTACTTCACCCTCGTCTCCATCTTGGAGGCGATGCGCCTCATGAGCGATCGCGCTGATGCTGAGATCGTTATTACTTGCAAGTCTCATTATATCAGGCGAAACAGTCTGTGTCAGTGGCTTAGCTGGTGCAGGTTCTTCGGCTTTTTGCAGAGGCTTGAGCGGAGACGACGTTGGCTCGGGGACGTGGTACGGCGAGACAACCTTTTGGTGAATGGCGTTGGGGTATGGGTTAAACCGAGGTGATGGCGTGTCGTCGGCTGGAACTGATGTCGACGGAGCTGGCGGTGTTGGCGCAAACACGGATGCGTTTGGTGGTGTCTGGAATTGGCGACTCAAAACATCGTCGTAAGGGTTGTTGGCGTAGTCTTGGTGCGCTACCCCACCTGGTAGGGCTGGAGCGGCCGCCGGTGCGACTGCGGCGGCAGCTGGTGCGGGTTGCGTCATGCGTTGCACCAGTGCTTGGCGGTTTTCTTGGTTCTTTTTAGCAAGAAGTGAGTCGAATGACTTCGCCAGGTCGGCGTGGTCGTCCATAATGTCGAATGCATTTGCGGCCTCTGCGGCAACACCTTCAGAGACGCTGTCGTTTGTTTTGGCGACACCCTTTAGCGACCAACCGCGGCTGTCCATCACGCGGGCCAGGTAGTCCAGGCGTTGCTGTGCTGTCTCTTGGTCAAAATCTTTCGTAAGCGAATGCTCGTTTGCAGGTGGGGTGGTGATTTCGATGTGGCTGGCTGCGCCCTCTGGGTCCCACATGCGACGCTTTGGCTTGAAGTAGAAGCGGATAACAGCCAAAAGGTACGTCTCCATCGGTTGGTCCTTTCGCAGTGGCAGCGCTAGCGCGCCAAACAGCAGAATGACCGGTAATACGATAATTGCGAGTGGCAGCAAAACCTGCGCCAAGACAAAGCCCACAAACCCAGCAATCGCTACCACAATCAAGTAGATGAACTGGCGAAAGCTAAATGGACCGATCAGTTTGTCTTCGGCCTCAACATCTTGAGGAACTTTGTATACAGCCACGTTATTATTATGCCACACAAGCGTCTTGTCGCAGCGCCCAAAACGAACTTCGGCCCGCTCCCCTGCCGCCGCGCTTGGTATGCGCGTGGCTATGGGAGCAGGCCGGGCCCGACAGTTTGTCGAGACAGGGTTGGGATCAGTCGATGATCCAGAACCGGGTATCGCTGACGTTCAGGGGGTCTTCTCTCTCCTCCACGGACGCCATGATGATCTGGCTGCCCTTACGGCGGACGACCCGACCTCCGGAGTGACTGACGCGCTCGTTGAGGCTCATGTGAGCCACCATGTACACCGTGTCCACGAAGTCGGGCACGAAGTACAGCTGGCCAGCTTCGAGAACGCGCCACTTCGACCTGATGAGCCGCATGGCCCGGATCGAGGCGTGCTCGGTGATGGGCGGCTTCGGCCGGTTACGCAGCATGTAGATTGCCAGTGCGCAGCCGACGATCAGCACGAGTGCCACCAGGACACTGCCGTCGACGTGGGTGTTACCTATATCCATCAGTCTCTCCCCCAGGAGCTACCGTGTTGTTGGATTCATTCTCCCCTGTTGTCTCTAGTCAGGGTGGATAAACGATACCATATAATTGCGTGTCTTTCCAGACCAGCCCGGACGCCGCGATTGTGCTGCGGGTCCGGGCTGGTGCTGGCGTCGGTCATGCTCCCCAGTTCTCCTGCGGGCCTTTCCAGGTGTGGCCGCGAGTCAGGAACATCTTGCGAGCCATCTCGACGATGAGTCGATAGGTGGCACCCGTGAGTGGTACTTCGGCGGGTTGTCCCATGTGGAGTACATGGCCATTGGTGAGAATGTCGGTTCGGCCACCCCAGTCCCAGATCTCGGCGTCGGTGTGCATGTTGCGTGACATGACCTGGACGGTTCCGGGGAATGACCACCCCCGGAATTTATCGATGGTATGTTGGGCTGGCCTCACTTCTCGGCGTTGGCCCATTCCAGCGCGGCGGGTCTTGGCGGGTCGTACGAGCCTGGTGATCTCGATGGTCTCGATCGGCTGCCAGTTCATTTGCAGCCAGCTCTTCACGACGTCGGCATACGAGATTCCGGGTTCGGTGATCACGTAGCCCGAGCACGCAGCCGAGAGCGCGAACCCGAAGGCGTCTTGCCGCGGCCACGTTTTGCTCTTTGCGACGATCTGCGCGCTATGTTGGTTGCCGTCCCTGCCTCGGCAGCCTCTGCACAGGAATCGATCGCGCGGTGCGCTCCAGTAGCCGCGCACGTATGCAGCCTCCGCGAGCGTCTTGCCTTGTCCGAAGTTTCGGTAGAACCACGGGCTAGTGTGCTCGTGGTCGCGGTGGTGCGTGTGGCACACGCCTTGACCACAGCGCGTACAGTTGGCGTGTGCTACTAGGCCGCAGTAGCAGTTTCGAGTCCGCACCGTTACTCCCCTCATGAGTTGTTGGGTTGACCGGCATCTTTATAACATTAGTTGGCTGATATGTAAATGGCTAGATACGATGCATGTTGGCTTGAATGTATCGGATTGCCTCTGGCGCTTCGGAGCTGTTGAGCGTTTGCGGGTTGGCTGCAATTTCGTTCATGCGAGCTGTGATTGCCTTCTTCATGTCGGTGTCCATGCCTCGGAGTGCGGCTTCGGCAGCAGCTTTTGTCTGGATCTCTGCCGCAGTTGCGCCAGGTGCCAATGGCGTGAGCGCTGTTTGAAGCATCTTGTGAGTATCGTCGAGGAGTCCACCCTTCATCGTTGCGATGCTAGAAGCACCAGTCTGCGAGATAGCGATGAAGCGCTGCTTGATCATCTCTTGCTCCATGTCGGCCGACGATGTAAGCTGGCGACCACCAGGAATCGTCTTACCCTTGCTGTCAGATTCGGTCATGCGACCAGCTGCAAGATTGAACTGGGTAGCCAAGTGGTAACCACCCTTACCCTTAAGCGTACCGTCGTTATTACGGATAACGTCGTCGAGCATGTTCTGGTTAATGTTGCCGGACATACGAGCTGCCTCGATAGTGTTGACCTCGCCTTGGCTGGCTGCGGTGTTAAGCGCAGCACGTGTAACATCTTGGCGTTGTCTGAAGTTAATACTTTGACCGCTTGATCCAGTTGCGGTATCGGGCCCACCTTTCAGATAGTTTGTGAAGTGTCGGTTGAACTCTTTAGTGCTCATACCCAACTGACGCATTTCGTTCTGCAAAATCGCACCTTCGTTTGCCAGTTCCTCTTGGCGTGCTTTTTCAAGCTGGCTCACAGCGCCTGCCTGTACACGAGTCACGGCCGCTGCGCCACCAATACCGGCTGCACTGCTAGCGAGGTTACTGCCTTCACGGAGCGTTTCGTTAGATAGGTATTCCTGGCGTGCACGGCCAAGCTCACGCTCTCGTTGCTCACGTTTGAAGTCGCGTCGAGCGCCATAGCCTGCCGCCCAACCAACTGCGCCACCGCGTCGTGCGGCACGCATCTGCATTTCTTGGCGACGAGGTTTGACAACGTTTTCGTTGAAGGATGAACCACCCTTCTTGGCAAAGCCAGTTGTGCGTGCGTTATGCAGGAACCCGAAGGCCTTACCCATCAGCGAACCAGACGCTGCAAATGTAGCTGGTAAGAATACAAGCGGTACGACATATACAACAAACTGGAGGATCACACGGACGGCTTGGGCAACATCGTCGCTGACGCCATCGCCAGCAATCTTGAAGTCAGGCTGTTGCAGGATGATGCCAAAGATCTTACCGGCTGCAAACAGCAGGACGATCATCGGGTACATCATCAGCAGCTGTATAAGCATCTTGCGCCACTTAGTGAAGTAGCCCTCCGTGTTTGGCAGCATGTACATTAATATCGCCGCAGGCGCCACGATAACCAGCATAATGATGGCCATTTGGCGCACAACAAGCACGATAACAACAACCACAACAACCAGCAGCGCGAGGCCAAGGAAGCTAAAGAACCAGCCAATCGCCGCACCACCAGACACGACAATCGTTAGCAGCGCTGCGCCACCAAGTGTGAAGATGCTTCGAACCGTGCCGGAGCTCGTACCATTATTTAGCTGCGTCGTCCCTGCCTGTTGCAATGCTGACGTCACAAGCGCCGATATACCCGCACCAAAGATGTTAAATGCGTCGATAATGAACGCCACAATAAAGTAGCTTAGGTTGACGCCTATCACCACTACTGCCATCTTAGGCAATATCTTTTTAATACCGTAGTTGCTCAGTCCGATGCTTGTTGCCTGCGAGAAGATAACGATAAAGAAGAAAATAATGAAGCCAATGTTGGCAACGTTACGAATGTTCTGCCACAGAATATAGATTGGGTTGTCGGCCGCCGTGGTCAATGGCGAAATGGTCATGAACGGAATAATGATGTTGTTTTCAAAGAAGTTGGTTGCACTGGCAATCAACTGAACAGCTGGACAGAGCACCCATGCAAGTGCGCCGGCTAGGCCATCGCCGGTTGTACAAACTTTTTCGTCAGGCGCGCCTTGCCCTGGAGGTGTACCAGGAATTGTCGAGCCCGGAGTTGAACCATATATAATGTATACGCTTGCGTCCTGGCCTGGGTTTTTGGTGAACAATTGGCAGGCTTTGAAGTTGGTGCTACACGCAACGTAGATGCCTGGCTTTACGCCAGTAAATTTGCCGGTCCAAGCTTTTTCGTCACCACCATTTGGCCCTTTGCCATTCTTGAGTGTTTCGAGGTTGTTGCTGCCGACTGGGTTTGCAGACATAGTGCCGGCTTTACGCGCCAGGCAGTCTTTGTATAGCTGGTCGATGTTGTCGGTGTACTTACCCTTTGCTTCACACAGCATAAATGTATCTGTCTGTGGAATGCCGGTGTAGTCACTGGCTGGGCCCATGCCTGCCGTAACGTTAACGGTTTGCTTGCTTGGGTCGTCGTTGCCACCAGCTGGACCGCGCTTGTCGACGCCTGTAATAGTGACGCCGTTCAGCGAAATGTTAGCAGTACCAGTCTTAGGGTCGTGCGCCAGGCCATTTATGTTTGCCTTTAGTGTGTCCTGAGAGCAGGTCGATGGCGCACTTGTGGTGAATATCAGGTTGCCCTGACCGTAATTGAGTTTACCCTGCGCATCTGGGTAAATGTTGAGAGTCATAGAGACTTTACAGCCAAATGACATTTCGATTGGGCCGCTACTGACGGCCATGAATGTCTGTGAGCCAGGAGGTGTACCAAAGACGTTGCCGACAAAACTACCCGTAACGTTTACAGGTGTTTTGACCGCGCTACCACCAAACTTGATGGTTGTCGTATCTACCCATTCAAATGCTGGTGCGCTTGCCGCGTGGGCTGGGGTTGCAGGTACGAGGACACCAATAAGAGTACTAAATATAGCGGCCACTAAACCGATAAGAATGGTTTTGCCCCTACCCAGATGCGTTGTGACCATGGCGTCGTGTCCGTTTGTCCTCATTATGGCCGCGCACTCACCGCGGCTCTTCTATAACGCTTATTATAACCAACTCACGCTGGTTTAGGAAAGCAGTAACTTCTAAACGTCTAGTTTGATGTAAATTTTGCAATAAGACAATTTTAACAGGGGTAAGCACTATTATGCTGGGCTTGTATTGGCATATAACGCCGTGATATTATCCCCTGCGTGTTCTTGCTGGGTGGCAGAGCTTTCGTCGTTGGCGCGGTCGTCGGCTTTGCCTCCAGTAGCACATTTTTTGTTTGGTCTTATCGTCCAAAGGCGGCTTACTTAGAAGCTGCTTTTTATGCACTTAATACATATTTTATAGGACGCCGTGCGGCTTTGCTAGTATTTTTCTCGCACCCCTGTTGGGTGTATAGACTATTTAAAACTTTTATGCTATAATATGCAGGTCAGTTCTTCACAACCTGGAGGTGGCAAGATGGCGAGGAAGTATCGCCGATTCCCGTACCGCACGTTCTTCCGCTGGGGGTTCCTGTTCTTCTTCATCGCGCTCATTCCGGGCGCGCCGCTCCTGTACTCGATGTACTGGAACGACTACTACCAGAAGACAGTGGACACCCTCAACCAGAGTCAGAGCTACCGCAACAACCCCGGCGCAGCCGAGGCTGCCACGTGGCACATCGACGCCTGGTGGCCGTGGGTACTGCTGGGTGCCGTCGTGGTGTTCCTGCTGTATCTGCCCATCTTCTTCTGGGCCAGTCCCAAGCGGGACCCCAGAAGGTCGACCTACGACTAGGTCGTGACGAAGAACTGGCGGCCACTACGGTCGCCCCCGGTCCGCCCGTGCCCCTCGTGGGTGCGGACGCGGACCGGGGGTTCTTCATATATTGCGAAAATGCCTCATAAGAGGTAACCTATAACCAAGAATATAGGAATAAAAATGAAAAAGATTTCAGCTGCAATCCTTGGTCCTGTACTCGCGTTCGCGCTGGTTCTGGGATTTACCGCTCCAGCTTCAGCCCAGACAGATCAAAAGACCGTTAAATGCGGTACCGACCAGGTCGCTGTGGGCGTGTCTATTAACGGCAATAACTGTGTCGATAAGGGTACTACCCTCGAGACGAATGTCATTATTGTATGGCTCAGCAACATTATTAAGTTCCTGACCGTTGGTGTTGGTATCGCCGCAACGGGCGGCGTGGTCTACGGTGGCTTTCTGTATCTGACAGCCCAAGGCAATGCCAGCAAGACCCAAAAGGGCATCGCTACTATTATGAATGCGCTTATCGGTGTAGGGTTGTATGCGCTCGCCTTTGCCATCATTAACTTCCTGGTTCCAGGTGGAGTGTTGAAATAGCCATGAAACGAATCGCGTCATCTATTCTTATTACGCTCGCGCTGGCACTCGGCGTGGTTACTGTCTCCCCTGCTCCTGCGCAGGCGGCTAACCTGCCAGGCGCTGTGACTCAGGTCGCGGCCTGTACCGGCGGTACATTCTTTGGCTTCCCACCTTGGTACGCCTGTCTGCCGAAGGATGCAAGTGGCGGCCCTAAGCTAACCAAGCTCGAAGACTTGTGGCTCATCGCCTTCCCGCTCCTCGAGACTGCTATTAAAGCAGCTGGCTATACAGCAATCGGTTTTATTATGTGGGGCGGCATTCGCTTTATTAAGAGCCAGGGTAACCCGGGCGAAATTACAGCATCGCGCGACACGATCAGGGACGCGGTTATTGGTTTGATCATCTGTATATCATCTGTTGCCATCGTGCAATTTTTGGCCTCGAGGTTGTAGAATAAAACTATGATAGAAAAACTACTCGCTGTCTCCATCGACGCCAACAGCCTCGGACTTCCAAGGGTTCAGGCTAATGACGCAACTTGGGGCAACATTATTGGTGCAGTCTTTGTCTTTACTGGCGCCTGGGCACTCTTGTTTCTGGTCATTGGTGCGGTGCGTT
>DATEFF010000034.1:0-5463 GCA_035280785.1 Saccharimonadales bacterium (SeqCode) | reverse complement strand
CTGTGGGGGCAGCGGATGACCATCAACGTCATCCGGGCCAATGGCGAGCGGGTCCACTACCCCAGCGACGGGAGCCGGAACGCCTTCGGCACCAAGCTCCTGAGCTTCGGCGAGGCCAACCACGCCATGCACCACATGTTCCAGAAGGTGGCCTTCCACGGCTGGCGCTGGTGGTCGGTCGACCCGGCCAAGTGGGTGCTGATCGTGCTGGAGAAGCTCCGGCTGGTCCGCAAGATCGAGCGTCCGCCGACGTTCGAAGTGGTGCGGCCGACTGAGGTACGCCTGGCCGAGACGTCGCTCATCCGTGAGCGCGAGCCCGAGCTGACGGCGGCTTCCTGACCCGGTCTCACCGGCGCAGGGCCTCAACTGACGAGGCGGGGGAGCTGGAAGATGCTCCCCCGCCCGTCGCGGAATTGAAATTATTGTGACATAATAGGTTTCGTCCGAAGACACTACTCCCTGTGAGGTGGTACCGATGCAAGTTAAGACCGCTATCGTGTGGTGGCTGGTGAAGGGCGAGGATCACCCGGCCTTGACCGACGCCGACAAGGTGACGGAGTCGCTGATGCCGCTCGTACAGGCCATGTTCCCGGGTATCAACTACTACTCGATCACTGGCTTCACCCGCGTCATGCAGCAGCTCGTCATCCCTGCTCTGCGCAGTCGCCATCCGGAGCTGCTCCGGATGGCGACGCGTGAGGTCAAGGCGAGCGACATGACCGAGGTGGCCGAGGTGCTGCCCAGCGCCGGCTACCAGTGGTTGGACGACGCTCGGTGGATGCCGCGGTTCCGACAGGCCATCGAGGCCTGAGCCCGCTCCACTTCCGGGCGCAGTCGGGCGGGGCGCAGTATGCCCCGCCCGACTGCCCAACCGATGACATTATCCCCCTGCGTGCTATGCTAAAAGCATCATGAATAAGTTCGCGCAGATCTTTCTAACAAATCGTGAAGTTCGGTCTATTCAGCTGGCTAACGTGACGCTTTTGGCCTGTGTGTCGGTGCTGGCATTTGTTGACATGACAAGTGGCGTGCACATGGCGGCACTAGTGGCGACGGCGATGTTTGCGCTGACGCTGATTCCGGCTCGCCTGCTTGGCCTAAAGTGGCCAGCTAACTTTGAGGCTGAGCTCCTCAAGGTTTCATATCAGGGCAAGTGGCTCGGCATTTGGACATGCCTGTGGTTCATGTTCTACTCTGCTCTCGCACTCGTCGATTACTACGGTGTGCCGTTCTATGTGTCGCAGTTTGTGCAGCGTGAAACGGTCCTGTTGACGGCATCGTTGCTTATCTTCGCCGTGTTGCTGGCGCTCAGCAACAAGTGGAGCTACGCGCACGTTAAGTGGTGGAAGCAGATCAATATGCTGATTTGGCTGAACGTCCCCTTCCTCTTTACCCACTTCCTGCTGTCGGCGAATGTCTTTGGTGATGTCGGGTACTTTTGGGCGCCATGGACACTCTTGTCCCTGTCGGCTTTGGCGGGCATTAGCGCGCTGTTCCGCGCCAAGCGTGATTACTTTGCTTGGTGGCGAATCTGGTTGATGGTTGGCGGCTCAGCGGTCAGCGCTTTGGTCGTCTGGTTCTACCCTGCTATTCTGTAGGCATGAGCGAACCATCTGTCTACACTAAAATTATCAATGGTGAGATTCCCTCTCACAAAATTTACGAAGACGACCGCACATTTGCGTTCTTAGACATCGCCCCAATGCAGCCCGGACACACGCTTATTGTGCCCAAGATGCAAGTTGACCGCCTCGAGGACCTCCCCGAGGAAGATTACAACGCTGTCATGACGACCGTTCGCAAGGTCATGAAGCGAATCATGGAAGTCTATGGCACCGAATACCGCGCCTGTATCAAGGTGATGGGTTTTGACGTTCCTCACGCACACGTCCACGTGATTCCATGTCGGGACGGCAAGGAGTATCAGAATTTTGTACCACTTACAAACGAGCCTGACCACGACGCGCTGGCCGCAGTGGCAGAGAAGCTGCGCTTTTAGCTCATGAAAATAGTCGCGCTAGCTGTTGGCAAAAAACACGACAGCGATATTACTCGTGCAATTGATGACTATTCCAAGCGTTTAACTCGATACACGACATTTGATTGGCAAATTCTGCCGCCAGCCAAAGGCAAGATGGGTGTTGAAGAAACTAAGCGCGTAGAAGGCGCTGCAATCGCGACTTTTATCAAAGACGATGACTATGTCGTGTTGCTAGACGAAGCGGGCGTACAGCTGTCCTCAAACGAGCTCGCGGGCATTTTGGACGAGCTGGACATGCAAACTGCGAAGCGCATTGTGTTTATTATCGGCGGAGCCTACGGCGCGACCGACGAGCTTAAGCGCCGGGCAGATCTGCTGTGGTCGCTGTCAAAGCTCGTGTTCCCTCACCAGCTGGTTCGCCTACTGCTTGCAGAGCAGCTATATCGCGCCAATACGATTCGTCGCGGCGAGCCGTATCATCACGAGTAATCTTTATAAGTTCTAGTCGGTCACGGACCGGGCGCACATCTCGCGCGCCCGGTCCGTGGGTCCGTCAACTCTTGCGGTTGTTCCCGTCAGTGCCGCCCCGGCGACGCCTGTTGACGGGTGTGGTGTCCACGATCACGCGAGCACCAGGCGAGGTCATCGCGCCCCGCGGGTCGAACGTCTGGCCGGCGCCGTTGACTCGGCCGATCAGTCGCCCGCCGCTGAGCACGCGGACCTGCACGCGCTCGTACTGCGCCTGGGCGTAGCCGTTGCGCGCTTTGGCGCCCTCATCCCTCTGGAGGATGGCGAGAGCCTGGCCGGCCGGTCGCACCAGTGTGCGGATCAGCGCGGACAGTTGCACCTCGTTGACCGGCGTGTTCGGTGGTACGGGTAGCGTCACCTGGCTGGTGATGCGCTCGACCAGCTTGGCGCCGGCGGTCACCTCCAGAACGATGTCGGTGACGGTGTAGCCGCCTGCCCGTCGCTTGGGCAGGTTGGCGTCCGGTGGCATTATGCCTCCTCAGTGTTGACTACAGGACCAAACGCAAACTATATCACAATAACTAAGAATTATTGTTGTGCTATAGACAACTTTATGAGATGACTGTCAGTTCGCGCTGAAGTCGTTCGACAAGTGTCTGGGCGTCAGTTAGCTGATCGCGAGTTTGCTGGACAACTGCCTCTGGGGCGTTGTCGACGTAGCTTTTGTTGCTGAGGCGGCCTTGTAGCTTCTTGATTTGGTCCTCGGCTTCGTCGATGCGAGCTTGGAGTTTGCCTTTGTGCTCGGCCAAGGTCTCTTCGTCGATGTCGAGCCATGCTTCGTGGTGTGCAACGGCTAGTCGCAGGCCACGTGCCTCACTCACCTGCTCTACTGACTTGAGGCGTGCTAAGTGAACCAGGACGTCTTTGGTCTGGTCGATCAGCTCGTCTTGTCGGTACAGAAGCGTCTGCTTGCCTTGACCAAGGTCCGTCGTGACGGTGCGTGCCTCGGAAACGATTGCCTGGAGGCCTTCGAAGCGCTTGGCGGCTTCAGCGTCGAAATCTGGGGCAGCTGGCCATGAGCTTGTGATAAGCAAACCGTCTTCCCACTTCAGCGTCTGCCAGATAGTTTCGGTGACGAATGGCGCAAATGGGTGGCTGAACTTCAGGATAGTTTCGAGCGCGTATGTCAGTACCGATGTGTTTTGCGTAACCTTGCTAGCTTCGATATACCAGTCAGCAAAGTCGTCCCAGACGGTGTGATACATCAGCTCGTAAGCTTCGGCGAAACGGTAGTCGCTGATGAGCTCGCCAATGCGCTTGCTAGCGTCATTGAGCTGGCGGATGATCCAGTGGTCGGCGTCGGTAAATGGCTCTGGGTCACGTGAAGGTTCTTCCTCCCCTACCCTATCTTCGATAAAGCGGGCAATGTTCCAGAGCTTGTTGGCAAAGTTGCGACCAGCGACAACCTTACTTGAGCTGAAGGCCTGGCTGATGCCGGCGCTGCGGCTAGCAAGGAGTCCCATGCGCAGCGCGTCTGAACCGTATTCGCTCATGAGTTCTTGAGGGTTCAGGACGTTCCCCTTGCTCTTGCTCATCTTTTGGCCATGTTCGTCCAGGACGAGACCGTGCAGATAGACGTGCCTAAACGGAACTTGGTCGGTGCGGTACAGGCCAAGCATGATCATCTTGGCGACCCAGGCGTACAAGATGTCATAGCCTGTTTCCATGACGTCGAGTGGGTAGAATTTGCTGAGTTCGCCCTTCTCCATGAAGTCGGTGGTTACAAACGGCCACTGACCAGAGCTAAACCATGTGTCGAAGGTATCTTCGTCGCGCTTGTATGTTTTGCCGTCGACCTCAATTGTCTCGAGCTCAACGCGCTCGTCGAAAATCCAGTCCTCTGGGTCATCGACGTTCTGGAAGGCTGGGATTGGAATACCCCAAGGAATCTGACGGCTGAGGTTCCAGTCGTGCAGGTTCTCGTAGTAATTAATCAGTGCTTTACCTCGAGAAGCTGGCGAGAATGTGATGTCGCCCTTCTCTACCGCTTCTTTGGCGCGCTGGGCGAGGCCCTCAACCTTGAGGAACCACTGGTCCAGAAGCACTGGTTCAATAACTGTGCCGCATTTGTAGCAAACGCCAACGCGGTTCTTGTAGTTTTCGTCGACGCGCAAGAGAATCCCCTTCTCTTTCATGGCCTCAACAACGGCTTTGCGAGCCTCGAGGACGGTCATACCTGCGTACTTCCCTGCTCGCTCTGTCATTTTGCCATCGAGGTCGATAACAGGGACAGCTGGCAGGTTGTGGGTCTGCCCCATCTCCCAGTCGTTGAAGTCGTGCGCAGGCGTAACCTTTACAACCCCGGTTCCGAATGTTGGGTCAACGTGGTCATCGGCAACGACGCGAACCGTGAACAGGCCGTTAACGCCTTCGACCTCGATCTCTTTACCAACGTACTCTTTGTAGCGCATGTCGTCTGGATGGACGGCAACGCCTGTGTCGCCGAACTTTGTCTCGGGGCGAGTTGTTGCCAATTCGAATGGTCCGTACT
Organism: Saccharimonadales bacterium (SeqCode); assembly: GCA_035280785.1. Lineage (GTDB taxonomy): Bacteria > Patescibacteriota > Saccharimonadia > Saccharimonadales > EFPC-124 > DATEFF01. The sequence continues at coordinate 463 of DATEFF010000034.1, read as the reverse complement.
TGAGGTAGTACAGGGGCGTTGTGCGGTCCTCGTACTCTACTTCGATGTCGGCAAATGCAGTGTGGTGCTTTGTACAGTAGTTGACCAGACGCTTGCCGCGGTAAACCAAGCCGTCATCCCAGAGTGCTTTGAATGTCTGGTATGCAGTTTTGACAACCTTCTTGTCGAGCGTAAATGTCAGATGGCCCCAGTCCAAGCTGGCGCCCAACTCTTTGAGCTGTACTTCCATGTTGCCCCGATGCTGGTGTACGAAGTCCCATACACCCTTGTAAAGCTCTTCACGAGAAAAATCAAAGCGACTCTTCCCCTCTTTCTCGAGCTGGCGTTCGTATACGACCCACGTTTCAAAACCAGCGTGGTCAGCGCCAGGCAGAAACAGTGTTGGTTTGCCCAGCATGCGGTTGTAGCGAATCAGGACGTCTTCGACGGCAATGGTTAGCGCGTGGCCCATGTGCAGGTTGCC
>DATEFF010000033.1:0-6727 GCA_035280785.1 Saccharimonadales bacterium (SeqCode) | reverse complement strand
CCTCGAGTAGCTGCACAGGGTACGGAACTTCGCTTCGGAAGAAGTCGTCGGCGAAGATTACAAAGAATGGCTCGTCGTCATCGATAAGGTGACGGGCGTTCAAGACAGGACGGGCGTTACCCTTTGGCGTACCCTTCTGACGGACGTATACAAAGTTAGCTAGGTTGCCGATCTTCTCGACTTGCTCAGCCAACTCATCTTTGCCCTTTGCGCGAAGCTCGTTCTCAAGCTCCTCGGAACGGTCAAAGTGGTCCTCGAGTGCACGCTTGGTGTAACCAGTTACGATAATAATCGTCTCAACGCCAGCAGCGACCAAGTGCTCAGCAATAATCTGGATCACTGGCTTGTCGACAATCGGCAGCATTTCCTTCGGCATCGCTTTTGTCTGTGGCAAGAATCGAGTGCCCAGGCCGGCGGCGGCAATAATGGCTTTGGTTGGTGTTTTCACTTAGTTGTCCTCCTTCGGGCTTGTTTTAATGCCGTGGCGCGTATCCGGATATATCTCGCGAATGCGGCGCACAATCTCGTGAATCGGCGGGTCATACCCGTCGGTTGCGTCGACTTCGATGAGTGGAACACCAAAATCGAGTGGATCGACTGTATCATTATAAATCTCTTTTAGCGTATCCATGTGAGATTTTACCCATTCGTCTGACCAACCCTGGCGTTCGGCCTCGCGTTTTACGAAACGTTCGTGCTCATTTTGAGCGCGTGTATGTACGTTGATAACAGTGGCGATTGGCACAAATCGCTCCTTTACGTCTTGCTCGGATAGGCCTTTGTAGAGCGTCCCGTCACTGACAATACTCACGCCAGATTTCAATAGATTCTCTAGAACGCCAAAGAAAACTTGTACACCTTCGCCGCCCCTGTTAATGTCGCCACCGCGAGTCATCTCCATGCCCCGCAGGACATCGTCACGTGGAATATGTGGCAAGCGCAAGTATTCCGCCAAAGCCTTTGCCATGGTTGTTTTGCCCGAGCCGGGCGCGCCGCTCAGAATGATCATTAGTGGTTTACGTGTTTGCATGTAATTGAATCCTCCGTCGTCGGAGTGTAGGTGGGCTAGCTGAGACGTTGCTTAATAAGCTGAGAAACGATCGCTGGGTTGGCTTTGCCCTGAGACTTCTTCATGACCTGACCAACCAAGAAGCCGATGACGCGGTCGTTACCGGCCTTGATGTCGGCAACAGCTTTAGCGCTGGCTGGGTCGGCGAGGACTTCGTCGACAATGGCTTCGATGGCTGCGGTGTCGGTCTCTTGGATCCAGCCCTTTGTTTCTGCAACAGCCTTGGCGTCGGTGTCAGCCTGGCCGCGGAGCTCCATGAGCAACAAGTCGGCATTGTTTGAGCTGAGCAATCCGTCGCGGAACATGCCCGAGACAGCACTAAATTGTGCAACCGTCGGCAGGCCAGCCTCTGTGTCGCCAGCGCTTGCCAGGCGGTTTACGAGGAAGTTCACGGTGAATTTAGCGTCAACCTTGTCGACGCCCATAACAGTTTGGACATAGCCGAGACCACTCAAGGCATCGTTTAGGAGGAGCGTCTCGGCGTCAGCCTGACGCACGCCCATTTCGCTGAGCTTGGTGCGGAGCGTTGCCGGGAGCGTTGGCTCAACTTCAGCGCGAATCTTAGCGATCTGTTCGTCGTTCAACTCGATTGGCGGCAGGTCAGCATCAGGGAAGTAGCGATAGTCCATCGCCTCTTCTTTGCTGCGCTGGCTGAATGTCTTCTGCTTGGCGTCGTGCCAGCCGCGAGTCTCCTGCTTGATCTTTTCGCCCTTCTCTACCAGCTCTACCTGGCGCTCGTACTCGTACTGAGCAGCGCGTTCGACACTGCGGAACGAATTGAGGTTCTTAACCTCGGCGCGAGTGCCTAGTGTTGTGCTACCCTTTGGCGCAATGGAAATGTTAACGTCGAAGCGCATGTTGCCGTGATACAGGTCGCCCAGGGTCACACCGGCAGACTTCATAAGCAGGTAAAGCTCCTGCACGTACGCCTTTGCCTCTTCTGCGCTGTGCATGTCGGCCTCAGAAACAATCTCGATAAGTGGCGTACCAGCGCGGTTGAGGTCAACCAGGCTGTAGTCGGCGCCATCTGGGTGCGTGAGCTTGCCGGCGTCTTCCTCGATATGTGCACGAGTAATGCGCACCTTGAAGCTGCCGTCCTTCAATGGAACGGTAATTTCGCCCTTACCCACGGTTGGTCGCTCTAGCTGGGTGATCTGGTAGCCCTTTGGAAGGTCTGGGTAGAAGTAATGTTTGCGGTCAAAGCTGCTAACGTGTGCAATCTCGGCGTTCAGCGCAACACCAGCGCGAATAGCCAGGTTGACGGCTTCACGGTTCAGGACTGGTAGCGTACCAGGCAAGCCAAAACAAATTGGGCTGACAGTTGTGTTGGGTGCTTTGTCGCGAGCGTCGTTGTCGGCGCCGCTAAACAGCTTGGTCTTGGTCTTCAGCTGAACGTGGCATTCGATGCCGATAGTTGGTTCGTATTTAGCAAGAATTTCTTTGGTAATCATCTAGAGGGCTCCCACATTCTTGAGGCCTTGCTTGAAGCCGCGAAGGGCTTGGCCGACCATAACGGGGTTAAGTTTAACATCTGCTTCGTGGGCAATGCGATTGCGGATTTTGTGCGCTGCCCAGACTTTATCGCCAGCGTGCGAACTTTTGAGGCGGTCGCCCATTGTCTCGCCAGAAAAGCCGCGCTCCTTGAGTGCTTGGTCAAGCAACTTATCTGCCTGAATGATGGCAACTTGCCAGCCAGGCTCGCCCATCTTTTGGACTTGCTCGATTTTGGCCCACTTGTCGCGGTAGTATTTGCTGTCGAGCCCGCTGCGTCGGCGAGTAAACTGACCGAGGCCAACCAACAGTACGAGGCCGGCAACGACGATGAGCGCCAAGAAGAGAATAAGAAGTGAGTCCATGTTACTGTACCTCCTCTAGTTGCTTCGCCAGCGCGAACAATAGCGCATCAGAACGCTGCTTGCCAATGACCTGTAGGCCAACTGGCAAATCGTTGTCGCCCATCCCCGACGGAACACTTGTTGCAGGCAAGCCAGCGAGGCTTGGCGCAACAGTCATGAGGTCAGCGAGGTACATCTTGAGCGGGTCTTCAGTGTTTTCGCCGAGCTTAAACGCCGTTGATGGCGCAACAGGACCAACCAGCACGTCATATTGCTCGAACGCTTTGTTGAATTCGTTAATCAGAATAGTGCGAGCAGTCTGTGCCTTACGATAGTAGGCATCGTAGTAACCGCTACTGAGAACGTAGGTGCCAATCAGTATTCGACGCTTGTTCTCAGCGTTGAAGCCTTGGTCACGGCTCAGACCATACACGTCGTCGAGTGCTTTGGCTTCCTTGGCGCTAAGGCCGTATTTAACGCCGTCGTAACGTGCCAAGTTAGAACTCACTTCGGCAGGGATAACAATGTAATAGATCGCGAGCGACAGGTTGAGCGATGGCAGGCTCACTTCCTCGACTTCATGTCCAAGCTTACGCAGGTCGTCAACGCGCTGCATCACCTGCTTGCGAACGTCCTCGGCAAGCGCGTCGCCCATGTACTCTTTGACCAGCCCGATCTTCAGCTTCTTCTGCAACTTATTGTCGGATGGCAAAAAGCTCTGAGGACGCTCAGGCAACGTTGTGCTGTCGCGTTCGTCCTTACCGGCCATGCAGTCAAATACTAGGGCGGCGTCGTCAATGTTCTGAGCAAGCGTACCAATTGTATCGGTTGAACTCGCCATTGCCACAACGCCGTAGCGCGAGACAGAACCGTATGTTGGCTTGTGGCCGATAACGCCGTTAAAGCTTGCAGGCTGACGAGTCGACCCACCAGTGTCGGTACCAAGCGCAAACGGTACAGCGCCCAATGCGACCGCGACCGCCGAGCCGCCAGAGGAGCCACCGGCAACGCGTGTTGTGTCGGCAGAGTTCTTTGTTGGACCAAAGTCGCTGTTCTCGGTGCTGGCGCCGTGACCGAATGAGTCGAGGTTAACCTTGGCAACAAGTACCGCGCCTTCGGCTTCGAGACGTTCGATAGCTGTAGCCTGATATGGTGCCATGAACGGGCGAAGGATGTTGCTGGCGGCGGTTGTGTGCGCACCAAATGCCAGGAAGTTGTCCTTGGCAACAAATGGGATGCCAGCCAATCGGCCGACAGATTCGCCGGCCGCGCGGCGTGCGTCGATATCACGGGCGCGTTCCAAAGCTCGCTCTTCAACGAGTTCAGTTACAATGTTGTATTCGGCCTGCGTTTCCTTGAGTTTAGCCAGCGCTTGCTCGGCCAACTGAACCGCGCTCACGCGGCCAGCATCTAAGTCTGCTGCGAGTTCGTAGATTGTCTTGCTCATAATACTTTCGGTACTTTTATCTGGTTGTCCTGCGAATCTGGGGCGTTACTTAGCAGCGCCTGTTGATCAACGCCATAGTCGATAATGGCATCCTCGCGGTCAACATTCGTCAGGCCCGTAACCTGGTAGGTAGGTTCAATACCGGTCGTATCAAGTGAGTCGAGCTGGCCGACATAGCCAATAATGGCATCGAGCTCGCCGCGAAGCTTTTCTGCTTCGTCATCCGTCACGGCAATCTTAGCCAAGCCGGCCACGTATCGCACATCTTCAATAGAAATAGTCGTTTTGGTAGTGTTGTCTGTCATAGCTTAACCCATAGTATAACAGAGGGAGGCGCAGGCTGCCCACTGATTTTTGATTGCCAACTTGACCTAAGTTTAGTAGTCGTAGGTTGGAAGGTCGTAGGGTTGGGGATATGGCTGAGGCATAATTGGGTCGATGTTGTTGCTCTTGCTGTCGTGGTTGAGCGTGAGCGTCGTCACGAACAGTGCAATCGTCAAGACTGTAGCCAGAAGGCCCACACCGCCAACAAACAACTTGCTGAGGTCGCGGCCCTTAGCGAACCACATAACGTACCAAGCGGCGAGGCCAAAGACAGCGAAGGCCAACAGCGCAGGCACAAACTGTGACGTATACATCGCACCGATGTCTGCACCCTTCACACCGATGTTAACAAGTGAGTTAAGGAAGACGCCGAGCATGCTCGCAAATGCGCCGACGGTCTGTGCAGCCAAAACGGCAAGCGCAGTGTAGACGGGCAGCTTATAGGCTACGCGGCTGGTGTAGCCAGGGCGCTTAGCGTACTCAGCAGCCGTGCGGCGACGCAAGACATACATGAGTGGCACGAGCACCAAGAACGCAGCACACAGGCCAATCGCGACCGTACTGTCGACGTAGCGCATAATTGGCTCCACCGTGTAGCTGAGTGGCAAGAAGGTCGAACCACTGCCGCCCGCTGCGCTACCGCTCTGCCACAACTGCAATGCGGTCGATGCACCAACAAGCAACAGTGATGGCAAAAGCACCACGAGTGCGAAGAAGCCAATGTGCTCGAGCGTCAGAAAGCTCGTGCCGTTGAGCTGCCTGGCTGCGGTCTTTTTAGGTGTCTCGGTTGATATGGTTGACGTGTTTTTTTCTTCTGCCATAACAAGTTCTCTTTTAATAAGTTCAGTATACCACCATCTGGGGTGATTCCTATCGGGGCGCTCGTGGATCTCCACAGGCGCCCCGAGTAGATGCGGGACCTCAGCGCAGAGCGATGCTCGCGTGTTGCGCTTGGTCGCCGCGCAGCCGATCTTGGGCAGCCATCGCTTCCCCGATTCCGGGGTAAACAGCCGCCCTGCTCAGCATTCGGGTGAGTTTGGGTCTGCCAGAGGTATCATCCCCCGGCGTCAGGTACTTGCCGCTCACCACGACAACGTATCCTCTATGTTTCCTGCCCATCCCAGGCTCTTTCACTACCGGCACGCCGACGACTCGACGAACCGCCGAAGAGGTGTGCATCCGCGGGTCGCCTATGCAAGCGCGACCCGCGGACACCGACCAGGACAGGACTACGACTCCACCGGGACTATCTCGGCCCCACGCATTGTCGTATTGTCCTGGTGTTGACGCCAGACCCGTGCAGCCTCCTCGTACGAGTCGAAGCGCAGTGCTCGCTCGTGCGTTGGAGTCCAGACGGGCTGTGGCCGACCATCGATCTCCTCGATGCTCTCGACCGCCAGATCCAGCATCCTGATGACGAACTTCATTTCGCTTCCCCGTTCGTCCCCCGTGATACGGTTCCCTCCTCGCCCCGCGTGGTGCGAGACGCCTGTAGCCGACTACTCCGTCGGCCGCCAGGGCTGGGTGTCGTTCTCGTGGCCCGGGGCGACCACGAAGCCGCACATGACCGTGAACGGCGCGTCGACGCTGGTACCCGTGAGCTTGTGCATGGCACCGACCGGCACCAACACGGTGTCGTACGGGGCCACCTCCTGCTTGACGCCGTCCACCTCGATGACGCCCTCGCCGTCGACGACGACGAACACCTCGACGGCACCGCGGTGGTTGTGGAGGTCGCAGCCCTCGCCCGCCGGGTGGAAGGCGACGCTGACGCCCACCAGGTAGCCACCCGCGAAGTTGCTGAGCAGACTGAGCTTGGTGAGCGCGGGGTTGGTGCGCACCTGCTCGGTCGGCACATCGGCCGCGTTGACGAAGATGGGTCGAGCCGGAGCCTGCGGGGACATGGTGTCCTCCCTATCGCTAGACGTACAGGTCAAGCGAGACTATAACATCTTTTAGCCAATAATGGTATACTTCTAACTTCGGTCAGTCCCACATACGAGGAGCAAGACATGACCAGCAATGAGCTGTTCCGCCAATTCGATAACAAGT
>DATEFF010000032.1:0-8223 GCA_035280785.1 Saccharimonadales bacterium (SeqCode) | reverse complement strand
GTTCGGGCCAGGCTTCCGCGATACGCAGAAACCAACCGTGCAGCAATCGCCCTCCTCGGGCGGAAAGATCATGCGCTGCAAGTGGCATGGCGACTGTCGGCGTTAGTCGCCGGCGCCATGGATGGGCTCGCTGGATCGTGGCTCAACGCGTGCAGCGAATACTCGCCCAACCCGCGGGGCGTCGCCATGGAAGGACCCCATTATCCGCACCCTACGTCCCCGGAGACCAAGCGACTGGCCGGACTGCAACTGGTCGGCTATGCCGTCTCAAGTCTGCATGCCGGGCAACTCGCAACCCCAGGGCTCGTAAGTCGTGCGGTGCAGTACCTCACAGAAACGGACGACCCACGCCTCAACCCGTGGCTGGGTGTCGCATACACCATCACCGCCCAGTACGCCTACGACCGACAGGAGCAGGCACACGCCGCACAGCGTGCCCTGACGCTCCTTCGTCCGGATCGCCAGACCGAGCTGATCGTTCTGGCGCGGCACCTCGCGGGCCAGGGAGATGGCCAGGTCAAAGTCGGTCGCAGGTCGCGACAGACACGCCCCGCCACCTTCCGTGCCGAGGAATCTCTCTACTTCTTCAACCACTGACGAACATGGGGCGGCCCGCCAAGACGCGGGCCGCCCCAAAGACGAGAACTTATTATTACTCAACAGAGGTAGATGTATTGACATTTAGCGCTCATTGTGCTAATGTATTCGGCATCGCACCTTATCGGCTTCGACGACTACGGGGGACCGGAGATGTCACTGAACTACAGCAATATCCTAACGGCCATCGGGATCGGATTCACGATCATCGTGGGCGCCGGATGGGTGTTACCCAAACTCAGCGGATCATCCCGCTACTACTATCTGTTCCTCCTGGCGTGGACCGTGCCGTACATGCTCGGCCAGGTCTGCCAGGAGGACAAGTGGGGATCCGTCTGGGTGCAGTACCACCTGGTGGATTTCAGCTACATCAAGTCCTCTACCGCGTTCGGCGCAGCGCTGTACGTGGCGATCTGCTGGCTGAAGAAGCGGCGCACCTCCCAGACGGGGATCTTCCTGTCCATGGGTGTGCTCTTCATCATCAGCATCGTCGTCAGCTACGTCGGCGAGATCTGGGACACCGGCTGGTCGCTCGTCACCTACGGGTGGCAGCCGTCCGCCGTCGACACGATGGACTACCTGGTCTTCACGGCCGGACTGATCATCGTGGCGACGCCCGCGTGCATCTTCCCGAGGATCTACTCCGATGCGCTCGTCGTCGAGTTCTGAGAAGTGCGAAGGGCGGCCCCGTGGCCGCCCTTTAGCATTTGTACTTATTTGTAAGAAATTACTTACCGGATTCTTGAACTCTTGTCGCAATATTCTTCACCTGCTGCGAAAGATCCTTGCGAGCAACCAGAATGCCGTTTGGCGTGTTCACGACAACAATGTTGTCGAGGCCGATGACTGCAACTGGCTTGTCCTCTTCGTCGTTGCGGATGTATGAATTTTCAACTTCTTCGATCTCGACATAACCCTTCAGGTGATTGCCTTCCTTATCGGTCGTCAAAACCTTGTGAGCGTCAGCAAATGAGCCGAGGTCTTCCCAGTCGAACGCGGCAGGAACAACCAAAAGGTCATCCAGCTTTTCCATCAGCGCGTAGTCAATCGAAATCTTGTCAAACGACAGGAATGTCTGCTCGTACTCTTCGCGATTTGTCGTGGCGCACAGGCGGTCGTAGTTCTCCTTCATCTCTGGAGCCTTTTCTTCCATCGCCTTCAGGAAGGTGTTGATAGAGGCAACAAAGTAACTGGCGTTCCACAGGTAGTCGCCACTCTGGAAGTACTTCTGGGCGGTCTCGAAGTCTGGCTTTTCCTTGAACGTCATGACGTTGAATGTCGATGGGTCGTCCTCGAGCAGGCCGTCCTTTTGGATGTAACCAAATCCAGTCGCAGGGTACGTTGGCTCGATACCAACAAGTGTGATGCGACCGTGCTGGCGAGATGTGCGTTCAGCAATCTTAAATGACTGCACAAAACCCTTTGTGTCGCGGACATAGTGGTCAGCGGCGATAATGGCGATTGGCTCGTCGTGGTCGTGGCGCGACTGCAAGTGCTGCAATGCTGCAACGAACGCACCGGCAGTGTCGCGGCGGGCAGGCTCAACGATGAACGTATCGTCTGGTAAGTCAGGTAGCTGCTCGCGAATCAGCGCAAGCTGCTCGGTACCGGCAGTACCAATGTAAACCTGGCTCGATGTCTTCTTGGCGCGCTCGTATGTGCTTTGCAGAAGGCTCTTGTCGCCAGTCAATTTTAATAGATGTTTTGGATAGTCGTGTGTTGATAGCGGCCACAGGCGAGTGCCTGAACCACCAGCGATAATTACGGTAATCATGCAAACATTATAGCCTACAAGGCAAGCCCTACCTACCCCGCAAACGGCTCAATAGGAGGACGTTCACGGAAAATAATGCGCTGGTATACAACATAATTCAGCACCATTATCGCCGCCGTTGCGATCGGCTTGCTAAACTCTGGGCCAACGTTGCTTGCCTCGGCGGCGCTAACGATGATGTTTGTCGCCAACAGGTTAAAGACAACCAGAATGCCGTATTGGAGCGCCTGTTTGGCCGACTGCTTCGCGCCCTTTGGCGCACTGAACGTCCAAACCTTGTTGAGCGTAAAGTTCACCATCAAACCGGTAAGGTACGCAATAGTCGTGGCGACGTTCAATTGCGCGCCAAATACATCGTGCAAAATCAACAACAGTCCGTAGTCAATAGCAAAGCTAACGACACCCACAACCAAGAATTTCAGTACAGACTTATCTGTTACGATGCGCTTTAAGCGACCTATCATGAGCTAATAGTAACAGATTTTAGGCTCATGCATTTTACCGTAAGCGAATTGAAAAATGCCCCGTAACTTGTTATAATTTTGAATGTTAACGAGTGGTAAAAGTACCATGAAGATTGCTAAAAAACAAACCAAGATCCCCAAAAAAATTATTGTTATCGCTATTGGTCTGCTGATTGTTGGCGGTGCTGGCGCATTTGGCCTCTACCAATCGCAACGTGCCAACAATATTAATGCCTCACACCAAGAGCCGATTCGTCCGGTCAACGACGTCGACTACAACCCACCGACCCAGGACCAACAACAGCAACAGGAAGATACTAAGACCGATGTCATCAAACAGAACGAAGGTCTTGAGGAAAAACCTTCGACCAACCCAGCAACAATTAGCGTCACTATCTCGCGCGTCAATCAGGGCGGTAAAGGCCTCCCCGTAAACGTCCGCACAATCATCAGCGGCACAACGCGCGGTACATGCACCGTTGAATTCAAAAAGGAAGGTCAGACAACTGTCACCAAGACCTTCCCAATCATTGTCCAAGCCACCTACTCTACCTGCCAAACGGCCGACGTGCCTGCCGCAGACTTCAGTGCCGACGGCGAATGGACATTCAACATCTCAGCCAAAAACGACACCAGCACATCTAACACCGCAACGGGGACAGTTACAGTAACAAAATGATACATCTGCGCCGCATCACATCATCTACTACATTTAAGATCTCTGTCGTGCTTGTCGCGATAGCCGCCCTTGTGGGTAGCGTCGGGACGGTCAAAGCGGTTAACGGCAGCGACTTTAACGCCGGGCGCATTATCGACAACGTCGTGTTTGAGAACAAAAACTCAATGAGTGTCGACCAGATTCAAGCCTTCCTGAACGCAAAGATGCCGAACTGCGACACTTGGGGCACCCAGAGCTACGCCGGCACAACTCGCCGCGCCTACTCCGAAGCTCGCGACATCAAGTTCCCACTCACCTGTCTCAAGGACTACTACGAAAACACCAGCAACCTCGATAACAACCTGACCGTCACCAACGGCCAGGCCAAGGCAATCCCAGCTGGTGCCAAAAGTGCGGCACAGATTATCTATGACGCATCGCAGCAGTACAACATTAACCCGCAAGTCTTGCTTGTCTTGCTCCAAAAAGAGCAAGGTCTCGTCCAAGACGACTGGCCATGGCCCATCCAATACAAGCACGCAACAGGCTACGGCTGCCCAGACACTGCACCGTGTGATAGCGACTACTATGGATTCTACAACCAGGTCAGCAGCGCCGCCTGGCAGTTCCGCCGCTACTTCACCGTACCGAACTCGTTTAACTACGTCGTTGGCAACAACTTCATCCAATGGAACCCTAACAGCAGTTGTGGCGGCAGCAACGTCAACATCCAAAACCAGGCAACTGCATCGCTGTACAACTACACTCCTTACCAGCCAAACGGTGCGGCATTAGCCAACCTATACGGCTCGGGCGACAGCTGTAGTGCGTACGGCAACCGCAACTTCTGGCGCTACTTTGTCGACTGGTTTGGTTCGCCAACGGCCGGACCATTCGAATGGCAACCTACAAGCCTTCAGATAATGGACGAAGGCCAGAACGTCGAAATGCCAACTGACTACCTCCACAAAGGCGAACGCTTGCTGGTACGGGTAAAAGGCAAGAACGCTGGTAGTGAAATCTGGTACCGCAATGGCGTAAACCCAATTGTCTTGGGCACATACGGCCCGAACAACCGCAAGAGCGAATTCTGCGACGTCACATGGTTAAGTATCAGCCAGCAATGTAATCGTGCCGCTCGCACTGACGAAACGCAGGTCAACCCGCAAGGTGACTTCACGTTCAGCTTCTACATCCACGCGCCAAACCAGGGCGGTCAATTCCGTGAGTACTTCCAGCCACTACTAGAGAATCGCGCCTGGATGACCAACTACACCGGCTTCCATATTTACGTAAATAGTGGCGACTACTACAACTGGCAGTGGCAGTACTTCGACGCATACACCGACTCAACCAAGACGACGCGCGTTGACATCAACAACCTGCAACGTGGCTCGCTGATTTACCTTGAGCTCAAGGCCGTCAACCGCAGTGCGACCGTTTGGCGCAACTCCGGCCAAAACCCAACACGCTTAGGTACGCAGCAACCACAAGACCACAATTCGTTCCTGTACTACCCAACTTGGACCGCAACAAACCGCCCAACGACCCTCATGGAGTCAGAGGTTAAGCCTGGTCAGACCGGCACATTCGGGTTCAACGTCGCCGTCCCAATGCAGCTTGGTGAGTACCGCGAATACGTCAAACCACTCATCGAATTCAAGGGTTGGATGTACGACAACCCCAACCACATCTACCTAAAGGTTACGCACTAGTCGTTATACAAAGCTTTGCGTCCGACAAAGTTCCAGATGTACACGCCAACAGTGGCAAGACATTTGGCGATCAAATACTGAACGCCAAGCACAGAAACAAGCAACCACATGCTCAGGCTCAAAACACCCAAGCCAATCAGTCCAACAACGCCGAACATCACGAACTCCAGGGTTCGTGATTTCAGCTTTGAGTTCTTAAAGACATACTTAGAGCTCAACGCGTAATTGACCGCCAGGCCCGCGATAAATCCACCAGCCGCCGCAACCAAATAGTGTGCATGGACAACATCGTGCAAAACAACAAGCGTCCCGAAGTCGACGACCAGACCAACCAACGCCACGCCAAAATACTTAATAAACTGGTTCGCAACCGCCGCAGCGCGCTCGCCAAATACCTTCCCGATCTTTTGTAGTGCTACCTCGTACATATTTAAAGTCTAGCACGGCGCAGGTGTGATAAAGATCGCTAGCAATCCGTACTCACCTTACCTACAATGAAGCTTATGGTAAGAACACACTTCGAATCAGTCGACGAATACATGAAGTCATTGCCGCACGGCACACGCGAAACACTCGAGCAAGTCAGGAAGAAAATTGCCGAAACAATCCCAGACGCCACCGAAGTAATCAGCTACAACATCCCGTGCTTTAAGCTACACGACAAGTACGTCATTTACTTTGCTGGCTACGAAAACCACGTCGCCGTCTACCCGCGCCCTCACAGCGAGGCGCTCCAGGAAAAAGTCGAACCCTACGTACACGGCAAAGGCACGCTCCAATTCCAGCTGGACCAACCCGTCCCTTACGACCTCATTGCCCAGGTTGCCGAAGCCCTGACTCAGGAAAATCACGAACGAACCGAGCAATAAAACTTTTTGTAGAGTTATAATAGACATCCCGGCAAGAATGTATCATAATTAACGTAAGAGGTATGCAACGATACGACGCAGTCATTATCGGAGGGGGTTTCTTTGGGTGCAGTCTGGCGGCTCACTTAAAAACGCCAACTAACAAAGTCCTAATTCTAGAAAAAGAATCGGACCTTATGACGCATGCCAGCTACAATAACCAAGCTCGCGTACACGGTGGGTACCACTATTCTCGCAGTCTTCTAACTGCACTCCGATCGCGCGTAAACCTCAACGAATTCATGGAAGAATACGGCGAAGTCGTCGACAGTTCATTCGAAAAATACTATGCCATCAGTCGCGCGTTCTCCAAGGTTTCTGCGCGGCATTTTCATTTGTTTTGCAAGCGCATCGGTGCCGATATCGAGATTGCGCCAGACCGCGTCAAAAAGCTCTTTAACGACAACCTTATCGAAGATGTCTTCACTGTTCGCGAATACGCTTTTGATAGTCTGAAGCTCCGCAAGATGATGCGGCAGCGGCTAGACGAAACCGGCGTTGAGTATCGGTTCCAGACCGAGGCCGAATCGCTCACTCACGACGACAGTGGCATCACACTCACCATCCAAGACAACGCCACCGGCCAATCGTCGCAGATGCACACAAAACTGCTGTTTAACTGTACTTATTCGCACATCAACAAGCTCAATCACAGCTCCAACCTGCCGTTCCTGCCGCTCAAACACGAGCTGACCGAGATGGCGCTGGTGGATGTACCCGACGAGCTTCGCGACAAGGGCATCACCGTTATGGACGGGCCATTCTTCTCTATTATGCCGTTCCCATCGCGCGGCCTGCACACGCTGTCGCACGTTCGCTACACCCCGCACGTGGAATGGCACGACCGCGAGGGTTCGTGGCGAAACGGTCATGAGTATCTGGCGGCAAATCGCCCGCAAACGGCATTCCACAAGATGATGTCGGACGCCAAGCGCTACGTGCCTGCGATCGGCAACGTCGAATACAAGGATTCGTTATGGGAGGTGAAGACAATTCTGACGGCAAGTGAAAATGACGACAGCCGACCGATCCTGTATTCGCACAATCATGGTGGCGTCCCTGGCTATACCGTGATCATGGGTGGTAAAATTGATAATATCCGGGACATTCTGATGGAGGTAGACATTTCTTATGGCGGGTAAAACTAAGGGGATTATTGATAGCTTTGTATCTGTCGCGACGACAATTGATTCAGTCGACGATACATCCAAAAAGTTCTTTACGGGCGTGCTTAAGCTGCTCAAAAAGCACTACACAAATTACGAACTTATCATCGTAGCCAATGGCTTGCCTGATGAAATCATTGAGGACATTGCGCAACTACTCAAGGAATATCCGTGCATTCGCATCATCCGCCTATCACGCAAATACAACCAAGAGGTCGCGACATTTGCCGCGATTGAGTCTGCAATTGGCGACTACGTCGTTGTCGCATCAGCGCAAAACGACCCGCCAAGTGCCATCATCAACATGGTTGAGATGTTGCGCGACCGCCACGACATCGTCTTTGGCGTTAGCAAAAAGCCACTTCCCTACCCTTTCCTGGCCAAGCTCGGCCGCCGTTGGTTCTTCTGGTATAGCGGTCACTTCCTAGAGGTAAACATCCCAGTTAACACGACTTACCTCATGGCTATGAACCGTCGAGCAATCAACGCTTTGACGCAGATTAAAGGTCACCACAGGCACATTCGTCACATCAGCGCTCAGGTTGGATTCAAAACGGGCAACTACGAGTACACACCAAAGTTCAACACCGGGCTTACCAGCCGTGGCTTTGTCAAAAGCGCAAACCTCGCGCTCGAGATTGCCATCAGCTACTCGCGCCACCCGCTCCGCCTGCTCAGCAAAATCAGCTTGATTGTGAGCTTCCTAAACGTCGGCGTTGCCGTCTACACGGTTGTCACCTACCTCACACGCAGTGGTCACGTCGCGGAGGGTTGGACTACGATGACACTCGAGATGTCTATTATGTTCTTCTTTGTCTTCCTGATGCTGGCAGTTATCGCCGAGTACATCGGTCAGATTCGCGAAGAAATGCGCGACCAACCAGCGTACCACATCATGGAAGAGCTCACTAGCAATGTGCTGATTGCTGACGAAACTCGGC
>DATEFF010000031.1:0-12332 GCA_035280785.1 Saccharimonadales bacterium (SeqCode) | reverse complement strand
CAGAGGAAAAGCTGGACGAACTGTTCGAGGCTCAAAAGTCTATTGCCATCGGTATGCTTGAGGGCGAGATGAAGACGCAGGATCGTGTCTTTAACAAGCTGATGACCAAGCGTGTCCTGAAACGTGCGCTGACGGCAATGTTTATGGGTGCCGCAATTGGCTATGCCGCCAAAGAGGTCGCCGACCT
The DNA here is from genome assembly GCA_035280785.1 of Saccharimonadales bacterium (SeqCode). Taxonomy (GTDB): domain Bacteria; phylum Patescibacteriota; class Saccharimonadia; order Saccharimonadales; family EFPC-124; genus DATEFF01. Next base: position 12,145 of record DATEFF010000031.1, on the reverse strand, counting down.
TGCCGAACGTGCCTACGACTCTGTTAAGGGAATGTTCGAAGGGTCCGAGGCGCCTGATATGCAGCTTGCGGGCTACGAGACAGACGGTGATTTGCCGACTGGAGTCGGTGCCGAAGATCAACTACCGACGGGCGTTGGGGCTGACGGCCTTCCGACTGGTGTCGGGAGTGAAGACCTGCCAAAAGGCGTCGGTGCGGATGGCCGACCAACAGGCGTTGGAAGCTCCACTACCCCGACTGGTGTTGGCGCCAATGATAACGGCGTGCCAAAAGGCGTTGGCGTTAATGACGTACCTGGCGGTGTGGGTGTCGGCGAGAACGGCATTCCGACAAGTGTTGGTGTTGATGCAACCGGTGACGTCCTGCCTAGCAGCGTTGGAGCGCCAGAAAGCGTAGACTTTGGCGACGCCGAGCCCCTCACAGACACTTCCAAGATTACTCTGCCAGAAGGCTTCAAGTCTGAGGTTGATGGCAATACAGTCACCATTACAACCCCCGAAGGTAAGCAGATTACCGGTCTAACACTCGAAAAGGACGGCCAGTTCTCTGCCGCCTCCCTCGAGGCACTCCGCAATAACGGCTACAGCATTGCTCACAACCAGGGCGAAGTACCCGGCAAGCCGCAGATCACAAAGACTGAGGTTTCGCCAAAGGAATTTGTTCAGCGCAACAGCGACAAAATGAAGAAGATCCACATCACAAAGTGGTTCGACAACAACAGTTCGCGCTACGACCTTAACGAGCTGGGCCTCCAGAATCACATGGACTCCAAGGGCAACATTACTATTTCTATTAAGGGCATGACAGAGAACGGCTCTTTCCACGGTAACAGTGGCGTGAACTGGGAAGAAGCCGCCAAGGATGGCCACATGCGCGTCTACCTTTCTTCTGGCGAAGGGACTCAAGCGCGATCGTTCGAGGTTCAATTTAAGCCTGACGGTACGGCGGAAATCCCTAACGACAGCGAGATGCGGGCACTGTTTGACGAAGATGGTAAGTTTATTGGCGGCTACCAGCGGGCAGCCCTCTATGGCGGCGAAAGCTCTGACGGTACGACTAATATTGCTGTCCTAGCAACCGTTGTTGGCGAAAAGTCCCCTACCCTTGTGAGCACGACAACGACTCCAACTTGGGATACGGTGCATCATTACACCATCTTTAGCGCCCAGCCTGCCGCGGCAACGACGACGCTTCCACCAACTGACTTTGTGCCGCCAACGACGGTATTTACGACACGCCGAAACTTGGGTGAGGCTCAAGCCGACACGGCCGTACCTGCTGCGGGCCCTGAAGCGGCAGATCCTGATGAGGCCGAAGAGGAAGACACGGCATCGACTTCAGGTGACACGGATACAGACACCGATACTGATACCGACACCGATACAGATGCAGAAGCGGACGCTGATGCCGACGAAGAAGCAGAGGCCGAAGCTCCTGACGCGGGCGATTCGGAGACTACCGATGAAGAAGCTGCCGCATCGTCGACCGAGGGTGATGACACTGAAACCGAAGCCGAAACTGGCCCTGAAGCTGGTACCGAGGATGACGCCGACGATACCACTACATCTGATGATACTGGTGGGGATGACACATCAACTCCTGACGATACTGAAGCTCCTGACGCGGGCGCGGATACCGACACCGGTGCCGATAGCGAAACAGAGGAAGAAGCTTCTGGCGCTGATACTGACACAGACACCGAGACAGAACCTGAAGAGCCTGAAGCCCCTGAGGGTGACGCAGCCGAAGAAGCCGAGAAGCGCTTTATGGCTGGGCTCGACGGCGAAACATTGAGCTTCCCATCGGGTTACGACTTCCCTGGTATGCCAAAAGCGTTTGGTGAGCGAGAGCGCAAGTTGGCCGCTCGATACATCAGACAAGCCGAGGGCAGCCTGGGCGGCAATGACAAGCCAGCTGTTGTTGCGCTCGCCGCTCAATTGATGGCCAATGACGCTGCCACCGCAACCGGCGCCGTTGCTACGCTGTACGCAAGCACAAGCAACCTCTTGCAGCGATCGGCCGAGCAGACCAAGCGACAGTCTGAGCGCAACAATACCGCCGGTGAGGGCGCGGCCTTCCTGAATGACCTGGACTCAGAAACTGCACCATTCCCATTCGAGTACGCCCTTAACGCTAACAGCTACACGCCAAGAATTCAGAAGCTTATTGCTCGAATCTACCGTGAAGCTCGCAGCCAAGTCGCAAGTGAACGCGGACAACTCCCCGACCGAAACGATGACCCTGCTGGGTACAAAACGTATATGAAGGCAGTGTTTAGGCGCGCCCAGCGGCTTACGCACCCTGACCAGTATGGAGACCTGAGCGACGAACAGAAGAGGATGTTCGAAGAAGCAGTTAAGGCCTTCTCGGCTGCACAGCCGTTCTACACCAGGTAAGTTTAATCGGGATAAGTTCAAGAGATTGTGCGCCTGGCGCGACGCTCGACCGCGAAGGTCGAGGGCGCGCCAGGCTATAGGTTGGGCCCGAGGGCCTCAGGGGTTGTGGCGTTACTGCCCGGCCTCGTACTTGGTGACCTCGGCGGCCACCTCGGACTGGATGGGGACCCAGGGCATGCCGAGGATCTGCTTGACGTTGCGCAGGTCCTGGTCCGCGAACGTGTCACCGCTGGCCAGCAGGGCCTTGATGTCAGCCACCGTTCGCAGGTTGTGCGTGGACGATTCGGACATAGCTGTGTTACCTCCGGGAAATGAGCTGGTGTTACCGGGGTATACTATACAATAAATAAGTTCATTTTGCTAGCTTGCGGCACGTTGTTGGTCGCCAAGTTGCTCTTGAGGGCCAGGCTCTTTGCTGCCGCCATTCGCTGCGATAACTGCTGCCCCGCCGATGCGACGCTGAGTGGTGCGCAGTATTTCGAGCGTTCTTTTTTGACTTCGCTCGGTTCCATCACGCATTTCAATCTCATACGCACGTAGTGCGGCGGCGATTTCTGGGTGCATTGGTTCACGTTCGGGCATGTTGGCGCAGTCCTTACGCCTTCACTATACCAACGCTAGGTCTTATTAAGCAAATCGTCTTCGAAGCGACGTATGCCGGCGTACGATGGCGGGTAGCCGCTGGTGTCGGGCATATTGAGCTCCATGATGTGTTGCCATACGACGCGGACGAGGGCTTTGAATCGCTCTAGCTCCTCTGGGTCGAACTCCATTTCCAGGATGTGCACGCGGCCGTCGGTGTCGCTTTCGACAAACTCAATGATGCCGCGGTTCACTTTGAATCGGTCGCTAAAATCGCGCGAACCTTCAACAAGCAACTTATACATCATTAACTGCTGGCGGTATTTGTGGAGTTTGATCTTTTCGTACTCGGTTGAGCCACGCCAGCTGCTACTTGGCTTGCCTGTTTTGTAGTCGGTTACGATAATGCTTTCGTCGGTTTTGTCGACATCCATCAGGTCGATTGCCCCTGTCAGTCGAGCCTCGCCGATCATCACACCTTGGTTTGTGAACGAATATTCCGCTAGCTGTCCGTTGGCGAATGTATCGTAGCGCTCAGTCAGGTACGCTGGTAGGACGTCGCTTCCCTTCTCTAGCAAGTGGTTGAAATCGCGTTCGCCCAGGCGAGCGTTTTGGAGTTGCAGCTCAAAGTCATGCAAGATGTCTTCGACGGGGCGCTTCTCGCCACTGCTGGTAAGGTGAACGTGCGCGCGCTGCAATACGGCGTGAACAGCCGAACCAAAGACCGCGCCAATCCCCATTGCCTGCGGGAAACGTAGGAGGTTCTGAAGCAGGAAGGCCTGTGGGCCGCCCGATGTTACATCCAGGAAGTTGTTGAGGTGCGTAACACTCAGCTGGTAGCGGTCGAGTTGTGGCTGGAGCAGCTCTTGCTTAAGCGCCAGTGGCGAATTGATGTGGCGCAAATGCCAGGTAGGCTCCAGCGTCTGAAGCAGTTCGGCGGTGATGTCGCCTGGTTGATGTGTGATGGGCCGGAAGGCTTCGCTTTGGAGGAAGCTGGCCAGCAAACTCTCACGGCCATTGTCATCGGTCTGATAGCTAGTCATGTACAGCTGCGCGCGTGCACGGGTCATCGCCACAAAGAATAGTCGCAGGCAGTCGTCGTCTGTCTGGCCGGCTGGTTCGATTGGCAGGTTATGAGGGAATCGCACGCTGCTGCTGCGGCTACGCGCGCTGTTGCCCCAGATTTCCTCCTGACAGCTCAATACAAATACAGTGTCAAACTCGAGTCCTTTTGATTTGTGGGCGGTCATGAGTTGAATGGCCTGGCCATCCTCGCTGTGGTCGCGGCTGTCGACGATTGGCGTGTGGGTCTTCTCGTGCAGGTCTACAAACGCAATAAAGTCAGCCAGCATCAACGGTTGGTCGGGGCGATATTCGCGCAGGCGTCGGCGGATGACGGCGAGGTTGCTGAGCATCGTGAGGTATTCGCTGGCGTTGGCCTCAAGGCGTTTCTCGTTGAAGTAATAGTCGCGCAGTGGTGAGGTAAAGGCTTCTTCGTCTGGGCCGGTTTGGATACCTTCGCCTTCATCCTCGGACTCGTCCGGGACTTGCGGCTCGGCGCTGCCCATGAGTTTGTCGAGCATGACTTCGAGCGGTTCGTGCTGCGCTTCATGACTGGTGATGATGAGGAACTCGGCGATTCGCTTGAGCCTGCCTGTCCCCTCGAGCATCAGCTCCAGCCAGAATTTATGCTGACGGTATGCGCTGAGCGATAGCTGCCACAGCTCTTCGGTTTTGAGCCCCCAGAATTCGTAGCTCAGCAGTTTTGGCAGGTTGCCCTCCACAATGTCAAAACGCTGTTGTTGCAGCGCAACGATGGTCCTCGCCAGTAGCGTCATCGCCACAATGTGCTCTGCCTCAAGCACGTTGTTGCGGCGCTCGTAACTGATGTGCAGCCCGGCTTGGCGCAGGTGTGGGAGGATTTGCAGCAGTTGGCGGTGGTTACGCCCCAGCACGGCAATCTCGCTCGGCGATGTGCCGGCGTCAATGAGCTCTTTGATTTGATTAACGACCCACTGGTACTGCTCGGTTGGGTTGGCGAGTTGGTGGAGCTCACTCACGGCATTGCCTGGCGTATTGTGCGCGGTGAGCGTTTTGTCGATGTTGTCCAGGACGGTCTCAAGCCGCTCACTACCCTGCGTAATGACGGCGCGCGCGGTCGAGAGGATTGGTCCAGCGCTGCGGTAGTTGTCGGTTAGTGTCACGGTGACTGGGTCGCGGTACAAGTCGCGGAATTGCAAGATGTTACCGATCTCCGCGCCTTGGAATGAGTAGATCGCCTGGTCGTCGTCGCCAACAACCAGAACGTTTGGCCGACCTTCGTTAATGGCGGAATCGGTGAGCCCCTGAAGCAAACGCAGCTGCGCGCCGTTGGTGTCCTGGAACTCGTCGACCAAAATGTATTGGTATTGCTCTTGTAGGTTGAACCGTAGCTCCGAGAAAATCTCGAGCCCATGCACAACGCGGAGGATCATGTCGTCGAAGTCGTAGAGTTCGCGCTCTTGCATGCCTTCTAGGTATTTCTGGTAAATGTCGCCCAGAGAGCGAAGCTTCGTGCTGCGGGCTCGGTCCTTAAATACGAAGTTGCGGCGCTGGTTGCGCTCCAGCCAGCGGTTGCGCCATGCCGTGATGGGCGTCGTGCTGCTGGCTTCTTCGGCGGCTTCGAGCGCGCGCGTGAGCTCGTGGACGCAGACTTCGTTGAGTGGTTTAAAGAGTGAAATTGGCATTGGTTCTGGCGTGAATTTTTCGAGCTCGCGCAGTGCTAGCTCGATGTCGGCGAGGTGCTTTTTGGATAGCCGTGGGACGTCGAACGCCTTGTGGAGGATTGGCTCGGCAAAGTCGAGGAATGTCGCGTTGTGGTCCAGGATTTTGATAAGTTCGTCGGGCAGTAGGCTCGCCTTTTTCAGCTGGGCAATCCCCTGCTTAACGTCGTACATCGCGGTGAATTCGCCATTGAGCGTCGTGGCCAATGGGCTCTTGTGCGGGAGCTGTTGGAAGATTGGCTCCAGCACTTCGTAACTGCTCAGCTCGTCGGCTGGACGGAAGTGCGCGCCCTGGTAAAAGTATTGCGGATTGTGGTTAATGACCTCGCCACCAAAGCTGTGGAACGTGTGAATCGCGACCTTGTAAGCATCCTGGCCAATCAAACTCACTAGGCGCTGTCGCATTGCAGTTGCACCAGATTCGGTGAATGTCAGACAGAGGATATTGCTGGGTAGCGAGTCCGTGCGGCGCAGAATGTTGGCAACACGCATGCTCAGCAGCTGCGTCTTGCCGGTGCCAGGGCCGGCCACGACCATAACGGGGCCTTCGATTGTGTCGACGGCCTCCTTTTGGCGCGGGTTGAGTGATGAATAAGCTTGATTAAAAATTGAGTCTGCGGTCACGGTATGCCTCGGTTACTGGCGCGGTTTACCCTATTAGTATACCCCAGGCTGCCCTAGCGAGATCATAATTTTTGACAATTTTAAGGGGCGCCGTAAAGCGCCCATAAAGTTGTTGCATGTACTGCGGGCACTGCACGCGCGCGTCGCTCGTGGTCCATCACACAGTCGTGCTCCATGTCGTGCGTCGGCCTTGGGCCGTCAATCACGGAATCGCTGCCCCGTGGGGCGCCAGATCACCCCGCTATGGGGTGGGCCTTACGTGTCCACTACTACCAGTGGCGCTGGCTGATCTTCAGGCTGATTCCGGTCACGTACGTGTGATCGGTCTCAAGCTTGAAGCTCAGGTCGCTGTTGTCCCCTTCCTGTCCGCCGTTGATGCGGTAGGTCGAGGTCCAGCCGTTGGAACGGCTGATCGGGTAGTAGTTGTGGGTGGCCCGGGATGCAGTCATTGCATCTTCCAGCAGACGCTGAATCCCTGCGACACCATCAAGGCGCCACAAGTCATCACCGTACGGCTGAGCCGGCCTCATGAACAGTTCGTTGACGATCCCCTGGCCGTTGCTGCAACACAGACTGGCCAGTTCGACCCAGGTGTGCGGCTGCACGACCCGGACTTCGTCATCCCAACTGTCGTACTGCTCGACCTTTTCCCGGAAGAGGAAGATCTTGGTACGGAACCCGTACTTGTCTTCGTTCTTCCAGTACACCTTCCAGGTCTCAAATTCTTCCTCGAGGCCGTGGTCGGTGTAGGTCAGGATCCAGCGAAGCGCCAGGACGGTCAGGTAGACCGTCTCGGGCAGGAAGACCTCTCCGCGCTCCCGCTCTTCGGGGTAGATGCACCACTCCAGTTCGGAGGGAACGTCTGCCAGCTTGAAGGGCTTGAGCTCGAGGTCTTTCAGGTCAGTCATGACCACTCCTTCGGTGCGCCGCCGGGCGACTCCCAGCGGATTGAGTAGTAAAATATCATAAAATAAGCATAAAGTCAATCATCTACCTCCGCTAATGCTTGGATCTACCTCAGTTAGGGGTACAATAGAAGGTAATGACCGACGAACTATACGACGACATCGCCATCGAGAAAGCTATTGAGGCTTCGTTTGGGCTGAAGCTGGATATCCACGATGTTGTTGCGCGCCAGGTGCCAACCAACTACACCTCTACTGCGACCGTCTTTCGATCGTCGCCAAATAACCTGTACGTCTTTATACAGTCGCAAAGCAAACTCCTGCTGGCCGATGTGCGCAAGATGGTCCGCGCTATGAATATCGACGCCGAAAGTTTTGTGCCGCCGCACGGCGACAAAGACTACTTTAAACGTATTGGCGAGGAGAAATTTAAGTCAATCTTCCCCGGCAAGCACATCATGAGTGACGACGATACGCGCTATTATCAGACCTTGGCGCCCTATAGCCCGGCGTTAGTTCGAGTGGAGCGCGTAAAGGGTGAGATTCGCGCCTTTCATTTCGAAAGCAAATCTTGGCGCAAGGTGAAGGATTACTCCTTTAGCAAGATAACCTTGTAAATCACAGAAATTATTGTTAAAAAGGCATTTTGGGTGTAAAATAGGCCGCGTGCCCAACTCCGGGCCAATGAGTTGATCGGAGTTCATCGTGAGCGTTCGACCCGCAACATCGCAGCACATCGGCGGCGGCGTGGCCACGGCGGCTTTCGTCGTGGTGCTTCTGGCCATCGGCATCCCCTTCGTCAGCAAGTTGATGACGATCGGTGAGCCGTCGACACCCGCGACGGGAGCACTGGCGGTCCTGAACGTGGCCCTCAACCTCCTGGTCCTGGTCAGCTTCGCCGTCCTGGTGCTGTACCGGCCGACCTGGCCGCGCGGCATCTACTTCGGCCTGCTGGCCGTCCTGGCCGCGTACGCCCTCTTCGGCTCGCCGGCGGAGGCGCCCGCCAAGCCCATGTCCGACGGCACCGAGATCGCCGGCCTGGTGATGGCCGCGGCCTTCTTCATCCTGCCGGCCGCGTACATGCGGTTCGTCACCCCGAAGAAGTACCGGGTCGCCTCGGCCTGACACGTCCGTTCCGGGCGCGCTGCTGCAACATCGCAGCGCGCCCGGGCGGGACAGAAAATGAAATTATATTTATACTGAATACTGGACAAAGTGTCCACCCGGATAGACGGGAGATGCACATGCCAAATAATCAGGCCCCGCGCCGAACGGTGCTGGGCGGAATATTGGTGCTGGCTGTTCTGGCCTGGAACGTCGTCGGCCTCTGGCAGACGGTGGTCCACGCTCGGAACGGCGAGGCGCCCAAGGCGGTCGACGCACCAGCGATAGCCACCTTCGGGGTGGTCCTGCTGGTGGCCGTGGTCACGGTGCTGGCCTACGTGGTCGTCGTCAAGAATGCGCCCTCGACGTGGCGCTGGTGCTACACGGTCCTCGTCGGCTTCATGATGACCTTCGCGGTCGTGATGTCGCTGATGAACTTCGAGGACATGATGTCGCCCGACGTCCCGAACCAGGGCACCGTCCTGACCGCCGCGATCAATGTCGGCATGGTGGCGGGGCCGCTCGTGGCGTTCTACCTGAGGCGTCCGCCCAAGAGCTCCAAGCTGTAACCATAAGACGCGTCGGTCCGCACGTGGTCCGGCGCGTCGGGCAGTAACTCCCGTCTATCCACTCCAACCCGCTGAAACTTATTTCACTAGATCGCGCCAATTTATTAGGGTAAGTTGGTGGCAAATAGGAGAACATTATGAGTATTGATAAACAACTTCACCCCGCGCACGTCGCTATCCTGCACGTGCTGTTGTTCCGGCCTGACGCTCGCTTTGCGGAACTGCAAAAGGCTAGCGAACTCAGCAGCGACCACTTCAACTTTTACCTGAAGCAATTGCTGGACGAAAAGTTTGTGGCCAAAAATGACGCAGGCGCATACCATCTGACTCAGAAGGGCAAGGAATTTGCCAACCGCTTTGACACCGATGAGCGTAAAGTCGAGCGCCAGCCAAAGGTCGCCGTCTGCCTCATGATCCGCCGCGACGACGGCACGCAGCTGGTGCAGCAACGCCTGAAGCAGCCATTCTACGGATACTGGGGTCGCCCGACCGGCAAGATTCGCTGGGGTGAGACAATTCTGGAGGCTGCCGCTCGCGAGCTTATGGAAGAGACTGGCCTGGAAGCCGACATGGAGTTCGAAGAGGTCTATCACAAGATGGACTTCAACAAAGAAACCGGCGAGATGCTGGAGGACAAGATTTTCTTTACCATCGCTGCCACAAATGCTCGCGGCACGCTGATCGAAGAATTTGAAGGTGGCCGCAACGCCTGGATGACGCAGGAGGAATACGACGCCCAGCCGCTGTCGTTTGGCGGACGTTTTGATAAGCCTGACGCCCTGCACATCAAAGAGAAGCGCCACGAGTATGAGCCCAAAAACTACTAGGTCTTAAGCCGAGTCTTGCCGAATTCTCAGCTGCGCCGTAAGCTTAAGCTTATAAGCTAAGGAGAATATATGAATGCACTCGTAAAGCCTGTCGAGGAGGCGCTCCTGCCGATCTTTAAGGGTTTGCCTTCCCTGCCTGAGGGCGGTCGCAAGGTTTTGGTAAAGATTTGGCCAGTTCTGGCGCTTATCTTTGGCGTCTTGCAGCTTTTGGCTGCTTGGTCGCTGTGGGGTTTGGGCCACACTGCCAACGAACTTGTTAGTTACGCAAACCAGCTGTCGATTGCTGCGGGCAATGGCCCAGTTACGCAAGATCTTGGGCTCTTCTACTACCTGGGGCTGGCGGTTTTGGTCATCGACGCGGTCATCTTGCTGATGGCTGTGGCGCCACTCAACTCTCACCAGAAAAAGGGTTGGGACTTGCTGTTCCTGGGTGCTGAGCTGAACTTGGTGTACGGAATTGTGATCTTGTTTGACTCATACTATGGCGGTGTCGGTAGCCTGTTTAGCACGCTGCTAGGAAGCGCAATTGGCTTCTATCTGCTTTTCCAGGTTCGCGACTACTACACGGGTGCAAAGAAAGTTGAAACAACGACCGCAAGCAAGCCGGCGTCAACTCCGCCCGCCGAAAAGCCGGAGTCGAAAGTCTAGGGAATTTCCCGCATCGCCAATGATATAATTGGCGCATGACACAACCTCTGAGCCGTACTCGTGCGGCAATCGCGCGACTGTACCGTGAACATCCTGCAAAGTTTTGGCTGCGAGTGTCCGTTGTGGCACTCGCAGTTATTTTGTTTGTCATTAAGCGTAATTTTTGGACGCCGGATACGCTGTTTATTGTCCTGCTGGTTTTGGCGGTGGCATTTGGCAAGGCGCGACCTTTTTTGGTGCGCTTTGTGCCGTTTATCGGGTTGCTGCTGGTGTACGATTCGTTCCGTGGCATTGCCGATGACCTTAACAAGTCAGTGCATTTTACCGAGATGATCGTGGCTGACCGCGCGCTATTTGGTGGTGTCCTGCCGACCGAATGGCTACAAAAGCTGTGGTGGCACGGCCAGGTTATGTGGTACGACTTTTACTTTTACTTCCTGTACACAATTCACTTTGTGGCGCCGGTGCTTGTTGCGCTGCTTATATGGTGGCGACGCGAACGGCTGTACTGGCCGTACATCGCCGGGTTTATCTTTTTGAGCTTTGGCGGGTTTATTACGTACGTCCTCTTCCCTGCCGCGCCGCCGTGGATGGCGTCGGACTTGGGCTACATTGACCCAATCCACCGCATTAGTAGTGACATTTGGTATGCCATGGGCGTGACGAACTTTTCTGAGGTTTATAGCCGCCTATCCCCCAACCCAGTTGCGGCTGTCCCATCGTTGCATGCCGCCTACCCTACCCTGATGGTCTTGTTTATGGCGCACGCCTTTGGCTGGAAGCGAACGGCATGGCTGTGGCTGTATCCGATCTCGATCTGGGTCGGCATTGTCTACCTGGGCGAGCATTATGTTGTCGACGCATTGCTTGGCGCGCTGTATGCCTTCTTGGCGTACCGTGCTGCAATCAAGATTTTCAACTGGAAGCGCTCCGGCGGTTTAGACCGTCTGGCAGACGAAAGCGCCCGCGAATGGGGCGAAGCAATTGGCCGCAGCATTCGCGCTCGATTTACCCACAAGTAGCACCTATTAACCCTTGTGCGCTAACCGTAAGCTCTATATAGTAGATGTTGTAACAAAGGCGTTTTATACGTGAGGCTGGGAACGCACAAAATACACACCCGGAGGGGGAAAATCCTAAAGTGGCGTGGGCGGTTAGCAGTAGGCGGAGTTATCCTCTTACTTGCAGTCGCTGCACCATTTTTGATGTCTTTAAAGCAAGCGCAGGCTGCCTGCGAATGCAATCTCTTTGGCACGCCAACGGGCCAGAGTAACTTCGATGACGCCTCTGACGTTGAGCTGGGCGTTAAATTTATCCCGAGCATAAATGGCACGATCTCTGGCGTGCGCTTCTACAAGCAAGGCAGCATGGGCGGCACGCATGTTGGCCGTTTATGGCAGAGCGACGGAACGCCAATGGCTAACGCAACATTTACAGAGACAGCCTCTGGCTGGCAGTCGGTGACGTTCAGCTCGCCCGTTTCAGTCACGGCTGGCACGACGTATGTCGCCTCTGTAACCTTCAACGACGGTCGCTATATTGCAACGCCAAACTACTTCACGACCAGCGTCACGAATGGCCCGTTGACTGCTCCGTCCGGCCCAAGCGTCGGTAACGGCGTCTTTACGGGCAACGCCGGTTCGTTCCCGACGACCGCTTCAGGCAACCACGCCAACTACTGGGTTGATGTCGCATTCTACGCGACCGATCCGCCAACCGTGGTATCTGT
>DATEFF010000030.1:0-4338 GCA_035280785.1 Saccharimonadales bacterium (SeqCode) | reverse complement strand
CTCCTCTCCTCCTCGGAACTTCAGGAGGACCCGCTGACGGGGCTGCAAGGACCGTGCCGTCGGACCACCAGTGATGGCCGTGCCGACAGAGATACTGCTCATATGCGTTCTACCTTTTCCTCTGAGATCCCACCCGAACTTTTCCCACTAAAAAAGCGCCAAGTAAAGGGTGGGCATTCACTTGGCGCCATTTCACCCTTCAACCCACCCGATTCGGGCATTAGCGTGACCCACCTCACAGTAATAAGAGGTCCGCCGGTTAAAGGGGTTAGTTTGCAAGCAACGCTCCTAAAGTGGTTTATTGCAACCACTGAGGTACGTTTTAAAGTGGAGGGTAGTAACTTCAACACGCACGTTGCATGCAATCTAACAAATTGTTAGAAATTTGGGGGTATAAGGTGCATTGAGTTATCATGTGGACAACTCACCGTGAGTAAAGATAACACATCAGGGTAATAGTGTCAATACTTTTACATATAAATCATGCTTAAAATCAATAGTTTTCTAACAGATCAAATGCGATATACTCAGGGTATTCAAAGTATTGCCAATATGCCTAAAAGGTTATGGTTATACGGCAGTCTCCCAGCCCACAAAACACCCACTGTTGCAATAGTCGGCACGCGCAAACCGACCCCTTATGGCAGGGAAGTAACGTATCAGCTGAGCTACGAGCTCGCCAAGAGGGGAATTGTGGTCATAAGCGGCCTGGCCCTTGGGGTCGACGGTATAGCTCACCAGGCAGCGCTGGACGCCAGAGGCACGACAATCGCGATCTTGCCAACACCGCTGGAATCAATTCACCCCCAAACTCATCGTCAACTTGCTGAGTGCATCGCCTCAAGCGGTGGGGCACTCCTAAGTGAATATGGCGCCGAGGATCGGGTGTTCAAAATGAATTTTGTCGCGCGGAATCGCATTGTGACAGCGCTCAGCGATGCCGTCCTCATAACCGAGGCAGCTGCTCGCAGCGGAACGCTCACGACAGCCAACTTTGCACTAGAACAAGGCAAACCCGTCATGGTCGTCCCGGGCAACATCAACAGTCCGATGAGCGCAGCGTGTAATCAATTACTCAAGGTAGGCGCCACGCCCATCACGAGCGTCGACGACGTGCTACAAGAGCTAGGCCTGCGCCAAAGCGCCCGCCAAACAAAGCTACCTCTGGCCGAAACAAAAGAAGAAGATACTCTTATTAAACTTCTGGCTTCTGGCGTGAGGGAAGGCGACGAGCTTCACTTAAAAAGCGGCCTCACAGCCGCCACATACAGTCAAACAATGTCTATGCTCGAAATCGAAGGGAAAATCAAAGCGCTCGGATCAAATCAATGGGCCATCGGTCAATAGAGGGTCCGTAGGGGACCGGGCGCATGTTCGCGCCGCGGCCCCCTCACGGAGTGCGTCGATCAGCGGTCAGTTTCCACCAGCAGGGTCTTCCGGCCGTCAGGGCCGAGGTAGTGGAGGTAGGTGACCTTGGGTCGCAGCCTGCTGGCGATGGCTTCTGCCACCTCCACCGGAACACCGGTGGACATCAGCCACGCCCTGAGCTGCCGCTTACGGTCGCCGAGCTTGGCGCCGTTCAGCGTGAGCGGCTGGTCACTGAGCGAGAACTCGCCGTCGTCGATCATGTTGCCGTAGCGGATGCGCCCGGCCTGATCGAGGGTGGTGAGCTTGCCCAGGGCCATGCGGATGGAGCTGCCACCGCGGTTCCGAACCAGTCGGGGTGCGACGGTGGGGTTTTCAACCACGTCGGTCATGATGTGCCTCCTTGCAGGGGACCGATGTGTCGTGCACTCTGTGTGGCGTAATAGGAAATGGAGCCGGCATCTTTGGCGAGCCCGCATTCCTTACGTCGGAAGGTACTTTACTCCGTATAGCACCTCATGTCAACCGTATGAACGGAGCGAGCAGTTGACAACACCACTTGCATTTGTATACACTCATCCGCTACCATGGTCAGTCGGGCTAGGCGACAGTAAGTGCCGTTTGACCTACCATACGTAAGCGATATAACCTAATAAGAACGCCAACCCACGGAAATACATGAGCAAAAACCTAGTCATCGTTGAGTCACCAGCCAAAGCCAAAACAATTGCCAAATTCCTTGGGAAAGACTTTATTGTTAAGAGTAGTTTCGGTCACATCCGAGACCTTCCAAAGAAGGGGATGAGTGTTGATATCGCCAACAATTTCACCCCGTCATATGAGGTGAGCAGTGACAAAAAGAAAGTCGTAGCCGAACTCAAAAAAGCCGCCAAAGAAGCTGAAGTTATCTGGCTCGCAAGCGATGAAGACCGCGAAGGAGAGGCTATTGCCTGGCATTTGGCCGAGGTTCTCAAGCTTGATCCTAAAAAGACCAAGCGCATTGTCTTCCACGAAATTACCGAACCTGCCATCAAAGCAGCTGTCGAGACACCACGAACTATTGATATCGCCCTGGTTGACGCCCAGCAGGCTCGCCGCATCCTCGACCGCATCGTCGGCTACGAGCTGAGCCCCGTCCTCTGGAAGAAAGTCCGCACCGGCCTCAGCGCTGGCCGCGTACAGTCTGTTGCCGTCCGCCTGATTGTCGAGCGCGAACGCTCTATCGAAGAATTCCAGACCACTGCAACATTTAAGGTGACTGCACAGTTTACGCTCGAGGATGGCACTGAGCTCAAGGCCGAGTGTCCGACCAAATTCGAGACCGAAGAAGCCGCAACCAAGCTCCTCGAAGCTCTCCGAGACGAAACCGCCACCATTAAAGACGTCAAGAAAACCCCTGGCACACGCAGCCCAGGCGCACCGTTCACAACCAGTACACTCCAGCAGGAAGCCTCACGCCGCCTCGGCTACAGCCCAAAGCAAACAATGATGCTGGCGCAGCGCCTGTACGAAAATGGTCACATTACCTACATGCGTACCGACTCTGTTAACCTCAGTAAGCTCGCAATCGGCTCAATGGCTAGCTACATCGAGAAGACATACGGCAAGGAATACCACCAGATCCGCACCTTCACTACCAAATCCGCTGGCGCACAGGAGGCTCACGAGGCTATCCGCCCAACGCACGTCGACCGCCGCGACGCAGGGGACGACGCTCAGCAAAAGAAACTCTATGACCTTATCTGGAAGCGCTCTGTGAGCTCCCAAATGGCACCCGCACAGGTAGAGAAGACAACCATTACAATCGGCCTCGAGAAGAACACCGAAGTCCTGGAAGCAAAGGGCGAAATCGTCACATTTGCCGGCTTCCTCAAAGTCTGGGCCGAGAACAAAACGGGCGAGGAAGGCCTCCTGCCAGAGGTAAACAAGGGCGACATCCTCAAACTTATTAACGCACTGGCTGAGCAGACATTCAGTCGTCCGCCAGCTCGCTTTACAGAAGCAACGCTTGTCCGCCAGCTCGAAGAAATGGGCATCGGCCGACCAAGTACCTACGCGCCAACCATCAGCACCATCCAAGACCGCGGCTACGTCGAGAAGACAGAAGTCGAAGGCAAGGAACGCAACGTCATCCGCGTCACGCTCGACGCTGGTCAGATTGAACGCGCCGAGACAACCGAAACGACCGCCCCTGACCGCAACAAGCTCGTCCCAACAAGCACCGGCGAAGTCGTGACCGACTTCCTGAGCAAACACTTTGGCGACATCGTCAGCTATGACTTCACTAAGGATGTTGAGGAAGAGTTTGACCACGTCGCGGACAGCAAGATCACTTGGCAGGCGATGCTCGCGAAGTTCTATGGACCATTCCACACCTCTGTCGAGAAAGCCGCAGACGTATCACGCGCCGAGGCCGCTCAGGCCCGCCTGCTGGGCAACGATCCCAAGACCGGCAAGCCCGTCAGCGCACGCTTTGGTCGCTTTGGACCAATGGTGCAGATTGGTAACGTCGAAGACGAAGAGAAGCCCAAGTTTGCCGGCATTACCAATGGCAAGACAGTCGATAACATTACGCTCGAAGAAGCCCTCGTACTCTTCAACCTGCCACGCAACCTTGGCAAGGACGACAAGGGCAACGACATCTTGGCAAACATTGGTCGCTTTGGCCCGTACGTCAAGATTGGCAGTAGCTACGTATCTATCAAGGGTCACGACCCGTACCACATCGAACTCGAGACAGCCCTTGAGCTTATCAAGGAAGATGCCGCCAAGAAGGCAGCCCGCAACATCAAAGAATTTGAAGGCACTGACATTAAAGTCCTAAATGGTCGCTATGGCCCGTACATCACCGATGGCAAAAAGAACGCCAAGATTCCAAAAGACGTCGAGCCAAAAGACGTCACCCTTGAACAAGCCACCGAGCTCCTAGAGAAAGCGCCAGCCGCTACTCGAGGCAAGCGCCGTCCTACCAAG
>DATEFF010000029.1:0-11418 GCA_035280785.1 Saccharimonadales bacterium (SeqCode) | reverse complement strand
CTGGCGCTATGTTCGTCGTTGACGTTGTAGCCGAAGAAAACGCTGTTAAGGAAGCCCGCCGCTTGGGCATCCCTGTTGTAGCTATCGTTGACACCAACGCCAACCCTGACGTTGCTGACTACGTTATCCCTGCAAACGACGACGCCATCAAGGGCGTTCAACTGATTACTGACTACGTTAAGCAAGCAATTGCTGAGGGCGTTGCAGCTCGCAAGGCCGCAGCACCAGCCGCAGCTAAAGAGGAGAAATAAGGATGGGCGCGATTTCACTCGACGAGGTAAAGAAGCTTAAGGAGTTGACCGGTGTTGGTTTGACCGACGCTAAAGTCGCTCTGACCGAAGCTGATGGTGACTTCGACAAGGCACTTGAAGCTATGCGTAAGAAGGGTCTGACCCGCGCAGAGAAGAAAGGTGAGCGCGAAGCTCGCGAAGGCCTCGTGGACAGCTACGTTCACGGCGGTCGCATCGGCGTTATCGTCGAAGTAAACTGCGAGACTGACTTTGTTGCTCGCACCGAGGACTTCCAGAATTTGGTTCACGACGTTGCTATGCACATCGCAGCTAGCAGCCCTGAATTTGCCAGCGTCGAGGAAATTCCTGCCGACGTTCGCGAAGCTAAGAAGGCTGAGTTTGTAGAGAAGGCCAAGAACGATGGCAAGCCAGAAAACATGGTAGATCAGATCGCCGAAGGTATGCTCAAGAAGTACCTAGCCGAGAAGACTCTGACCGAGCAGCCATATATCAAGAACCCTGACCAGACTGTTGGCGAGTACGTCAAAGCGCACATCGCACGTCTGGGCGAGAACATCGTTGTTCGCCAGTTCAAGCGCATCGAGCTTGGCGTTAGCGAATAATATATTTGCTCATTACGCAAAAAGAAGTCGCGAACTATATCGCGACTTCTTTTTTTGTGTTCAAACATTGAGCTTGCCCGACCTGACGCCACCACCCTCCTCGTTGAGGTAGGGTAGGGCGCCCGATCGGGCAGTTCTCGTTGGTCTTGCGCTCACGCGCCGACCAGCAGGCATGTCGCCATGCTGCTGATGCGGCCACCTTCGTTGGAGTCCCGGCGGATCTCGTCCGGGCTGACGAACACGATTCTTGGCGAAGCAGCGAGCTTCGCCAGGGCGCTTGAGGGCGCACCGATGTCGAACACCTCCACCAGGTAGAGCGTGTCCTTGATCGGGGCGCTATCGCGCGCCGTGATGCCACGGTGCTGGACGCGACCACGGAGTGCCTGCGTCAGGTGCCGAGCATCGCTCGGCGCCAGGATGCGCGCACGGTCGATGAGTTGCTCGGCCAGAACGCGCGTCACGCCGGTCTCCCGGAGCTGCCTGGTGCCGAACCAGGCCACCAGCCGGTCGACTTGCGTCGTCGGGACCGTGAATCGCAGGTCCCGCTCGTGCTCGAACATCGTGGCACCGAAGTTGGTCGCCAGGTAGCTGTGGCTACGGGAGCCACTCTGGAATGAACCACCCGGCGGTCGCAGGATGGTGCGGTCGTCCTTGCGTGATGCGTAGAGAGCCAGGTTGCCGGCATCATCCTCGATGCGGGCGAGCGCGGTGCAGCTCACTCGAATTCTCGTGCCCGTGCCCATGAAGCCACCTCCAGGTATGTTGAGCGTTTGCCAACAAGAACAAGGATTCATTATATGTGTGTAACATTTTGTGACAACCTTGTAATTCCTGGGTGCGATTGTCTAGATAAAATTAGTGTGTTCACCGGGCCGACCCCACCTCTCTGAATGCGAGTGTGGTCGGCCCTGGAATGGTGGTTCTGGCGGGCGTTAGTCGCCCGAGCCTGGCAGCGGTGGGCATCCGCCCGTCTTGTGCTTGCACACCGGGCAACGCGCCCGACCCTTGCAGTTGTCGCACTTGACCCGCTGGACGCGGCCACGCACGTGGCGGAGCACCTGCCCCTCACTGTTGCAGGTCTCGGCGAGGCAGCCGCCCTTGTTGTTGCACATGCGGCAAGCTTCCTTGCCCTCGTCGTGAAGCGTCGGCGGTTTGCGTGCCGGCTTTGCCATCTCGCACCCCTTGGAGTTGTGGGATTCACCTCAGAACAGTACAAGTGTAACACTTGGCAGCCACAGAAGAGGATTTTTGGTATGATAAATGGTGAAACGTTTTTTAGGAGTATCATGTTCGACACAAAACCTTTTGCAGATAAGATGAATCAAGCATTCGCACATTTCGAGGACGACCTCAAGAAGGTCCGCACCGGCCGCGCCCACCCAGGCATGCTGGATGGCGTAACTGTTGAGGCTTACGGCAGCCGAATGCCACTCAACCAAGTCGCCAACGTTTTGGCGCCAGAGCCACAGTTGCTCCAGGTCAC
Organism: Saccharimonadales bacterium (SeqCode); assembly: GCA_035280785.1. Classification (GTDB taxonomy): domain Bacteria; phylum Patescibacteriota; class Saccharimonadia; order Saccharimonadales; family EFPC-124; genus DATEFF01. Next base: position 9,082 of record DATEFF010000029.1, on the reverse strand, counting down.
GCCATTCGACCCAAGCACGCTCAAGAATGTTGTTGCCGCAATCCGCGACGACCAATCACTTGGCTTCAACCCAAGCGACGACGGCCGTATTGTGCGCATCCCTGTGCCACCGCTGACCACCGAGCGCCGCCAGCAAATTGCCAAGCAGCTCGGCGAAAAGGTAGAGGACTGCCGCATCGCACTGCGTAACATTCGCCACGATGCGCTCAAAGCTGCCAAGAAAGCCAAAGACGACAAGGTTATCGCCGACAACGAAGTCCAGCGAGTCGAGCGCGTCGTTGACGACCTCATGAAGGATATGCAGGCCAAGCTTGAGGCGGCTGCCAAGGCCAAAGAAACGGAAATCATGACGATCTAGCGCCCACTAGGCGTTATAATAAACTGCCATGCAGCAAAAATCTTCCGCACCAATGCCGACTCACTTGGGTTTTATCATCGATGGCAACCGTCGCTGGGCTAAAGAACACGGCCTGCCAAGCTACGAGGGCCACCTTGCTGGCTATAACGCGCTCAAGGACGTTTTGTACGAATCGTTCGACCAAGGCATTAAGTTCGCTTCAGTCTACGCGTTCTCGACCGAGAACTGGAAGCGCGCCGAGGAAGAAGTGGGCTACCTCATGAAACTCACGCTTCGCATGGTCAAATCCGACCTGCACGAGTTCATTGAGCGGGGGATTCGATTCCGCCACTTAGGCTCCAAGGAAGGCCTGCCCGATAAAGTCGTGAAGGCATTTGAAGAAGCCGAAGAAAAGACAAAGGATCTCAAGAAAGGCACCGTCTGTGCTTGCTTTAACTATGGTGGCCAGCGAGAGATCGTTGATGCTGCTCGCAAGTGTCTCGAGGACGGACTGAGCGCAGAGCAGATAACCGAGGAGGCAATCGCCGCCCGACTGTACGCCCCTGAAGTTCCGCCCATCGACATGATGATTCGCACCTCTGGCGAGCGCCGTATTAGCAACTTTATGTTGTGGCGCATTGCGTACAGCGAGCTGATGTTTATCGACAAATTCTGGCCAGCCATGACAAAGGAAGACGTAACCAGTATCATAGAGGAATACGGCAGGCGAAACCGCCGATTTGGAGGCAATTAGTATTTTGGGAACATTTTATTTCATCATTGGAGTTATATTGTTTGTGCTGCTTGTGGTGGTCCACGAGCTTGGGCACGCAATTATGGCACGCCGCAACGGCGTCGTTGTAGAGGAATTCGGCATTGGCTTCCCGCCACGAGCCTGGAAGAAAAAGCTCAAAAGCGGCATGCTGTTTACGCTGAACTGGCTGCCATTGGGTGGATTTGTCCGGCTAAAGGGCGAGCATGACTCGGCTGAAGGCCCCGGCACATACGGTGGCGCAACGCTATGGGTAAAGACAAAGATTCTGTTGGCTGGTGTTGTTATGAACTGGCTGACTGCGGTTGTTATCTTTACGGTTTTGGCGCTCACTGGCCTCCCACAACTTATCCCGAATCAGTTTTCGGTCGCTGGGGACACAAAAGTCTCGACCGAGAACGTTTACGCCGCTGGCGTTGCGGCCGGCTCCCCGGCACAGAAGGCGGGGATTGCACAGCGCGATTCTATCTTGGCTGCAAATGGTGCCGAGATTAAAAGCGCTCAACAACTTGTCGATTTCACCGCGGCAAATGCTGGCAAAGAAGTTACATTAACCGTCAAACACGACGGCCAACAGCGTGACGTGAAGTTTACTCTTAACAAAGAGCGAACCCAAAGCCAAGGCTACGCCGGTATTAGCCCGTACGAGCAATCAACCCAAACATCAACGTGGTCCGCGCCAATCGTTGGTGTTGGCCTGACCGCCCAGCTGACCTGGGAGACGCTGAAGGGGATTGGCGCAACCGTAGCTCAGCTGTTCCGCGCTGAGTTTGCGCAGGCTGGGCAGAATGTTGCCGGTCCGGTTGGCATCTTTAGCATCCTCTGGAGTAGCAGCGAGATTGGTTTCCAGCCAGTGCTATTCCTCATCGGTATCATCTCGCTGACGCTTGCCGTCATGAACGTTTTGCCGATTCCGGCGCTGGATGGTGGCCGTCTGTTTGTGACGCTTATATTCCGTGCACTCAAAAAACCGCTCACAAAGGAGCGCGAAGAATCTATCCAAGCTGCTGGCTTCCTGGCGCTGATGGCGCTGGTTGTGTTGGTAACAGTGGTCGACATTGGCCGCCTGACAGGGAAGTAGATGGCTAAAGAGCCAAAAGAGTGGGGGATTGTCGGCGCGACTGTATGGGGCTTTGCGGCGTTCTTTTTGCCGCAGTTCGCGCTGGTGCCTGTGCTTGGTATCGTCGGTGCATTGTCGCTGGACCAAAACGCAAAGATCTTTTTGCTTCAGGGATTCACGCAGCTGATTACGCTGTTGGTTCTGTGGCTTGTAATTGTAAAACTCTATCGCAGTAAGCTCACGACAATTGGGCTGGGCAAACTTAACCCAGGGCTGTTGGGCTGGTCAGTCTTGGCCTTTCCGGTCTATTTGATTCTATCGACTGCACTGTCGAGCATCTTTGCGGCAGTTTTTAATATCGACCTATCGGAGCATCAGGACATCGGCTACACCGACCCGAACGGTTACGAGCTGGCGTTGATATTCGTGGCGCTTGTTGTGCTGGCACCTTTGGTGGAGGAAATTCTGTTCCGGGGCTTCTTGTTTACGGCGTTTCGCCGTACCTTTGGCTTTTGGCTGGGCGCGATAGGGGTGAGTCTTTTATTCGCGGTGGCACATGGGCAAGCAAATGTAGGCATCGACGTGTTTGTTTTGAGCATGTTCCTCTGTTATTTGCGCGAAAAGACCGACAGTTTGTGGCCGGCCGTCGCGCTGCACGCACTGAAAAATTTGGTAGCATTTATAGTTCTGTTTATAATGAAAGTCAATTAGGACCTCTGACGATGACATTTCAAATAGTCCCACCAGTCATGCACACGCCCGTTCCGGCTTGCCGGCCGTAATTTTTATACCCCAGATTTCGCCATGACAATTTAATGAAGAGGATTACTCAATGAAAGTTTCACAACTGTTTACTAAAACCCGCAAGCAAGCGCCTGCGGATGAAACCGCTAAGAATGCCCAGCTGCTGATCCGCGCGGGTTACGTCTACAAAGTAATGGCTGGCGTGTACGCGTATACGCCACTTGGCCTTCGCGTTCTTGAGAACATCAAGCAGATTGTTCGCGAAGAAATGAACGCTGTCGGCGGCCAAGAGCTCATTATGACCAACTTGCAGCGCAAAGAAACGTGGGACGTCACAACTCGTTGGAGCGACGACGTCGTAGACGTTTGGTTTAAGTCAAAACTCAAAGACGAAACAGAGGTTGGTCTGGCTTGGTCGCACGAAGAAGCCATCATGGAAATGATGCAGCAATACATCGAGAGCTACAAAGACCTGCCAACCAGCGTCTATCAGTTCCAGACCAAGCTCCGTAACGAGCTGCGCGCCAAAAGCGGTATTATGCGCGGCCGCGAATTTGTTATGAAGGACATGTATTCGCTACACAACACCAGCGAAGACCTCGACGAATACTACGAGAAGGTCAAGCAGGCCTACCTGCGCGTGTACGACCGTCTGGGCCTGGGCGAAGATACATTTGTGACATTTGCCAGTGGTGGCGCGTTTACAAAGTTCAGCCACGAGTTCCAGACCATCTGTGATGCCGGCGAGGACATTCTGTACCTGCACCGCGAGAAGAACATTGCTGTTAACGAAGAAGTGCTCGACGATGCCGTCAAAGAACTCGGCATCGACAAGAGCGAACTCGAGAAGGTCAAAAGCGCCGAAGTCGGCAATATCTTCAACTTTGGCACCGAAAAATCAGAACAGATGAACATTTACGTAACAGGGGCCGACGGCAAGGAGCAGCCAATTTACCTAGCTAGCTATGGTATCGGCATTACTCGTGTCATGGGTGTTATAGTAGAGAAGTTTGCTGACGAGCATGGTATTGTGTGGCCAGACAACGTTGCACCTTACAAGCTATATCTCGTACGGATCGGTCAAAGCGACGAAGTCGTCGCCGAAGCCGACAAACTATACAAAACCCTTCGTGACAGGGGTATCGAAGTCCTGTACGATGACCGCGACGCTCGTCCAGGCGAGAAGTTCGCCGACGCCGACTTGCTCGGCATTCCACACCGTGTGGTGGTCAGCGAAAAGACAATGCAAGCAGGCAAGTTAGAGTACAAGGCTCGCGCCGAAGCCACCTCTGAGGCTATAGAGGTCGACACATTACTTGCCAAATTAGTTTAGACTGCTATACTGTAGCGTACGAACGGATACGGTGGTAGCCGAAGCCAGTTTATAAGACTGCTACACGGGTCCGTACGCTCCAAGGAATAGCATTTCCCAAATGTAAAGTGAGGAGAGGGAAGAAGTATGAAGAAAGTATATCAGCTGACACCAGCTGGCAAATTAGAGCTAGAGAAAGAGCTGACTGAGCTTAAGTCTCAGCGCAGCGATGTTGCACAGAAAATTGCTGACGCCCGTGACTACGGTGACCTCAGCGAAAACGCCGAGTACGACGCTGCACGCACCGAGCAGGGCCAGCTAGAGACTCGCATTTCAGAAATCGAAGAGATCCTTCAGAACGCAAGCATCATTGAGCACACCAAGACCAGTAAGGTTGCGGTTGGCGTAACTGTTGTCTTGAAGTCCGACAAGGGTAAGACCGTGAGCTACGCCATCGTTGGCTCTGTTGAGGCTGACCCATTGGAAGGCAAGATTTCTGACGAATCACCAATTGGTCAGGCGCTCCTGAACAAGAAGGTAGGCGACAGCGCTACCATCAAGACTCCACGCGGTGAAGTTGTCTACACCGTCGAAGAGATCAAGTAACCGAACACCCCTCACAAATTACACAAAAAGTCCGGCTATGTGCCGGACTTTTTGTGTGCGATGCCACCCCTGGTGCAATTGGCGAATATGGGGTAAAATAGCCCCAGTTATGCAGTGGTTGAATGAAATCGTAGAGCGAGCTATGGCTCAACATCCCGAAGGCGAAATTATCGTTAGTTCTGGCGTGTCGCCATCCGGAAAGTACCACCTAGGTACGCTCCGCGAGATTCTGACCGCTGAGGTTATTATGCTCGAGCTCAAGCGCCGCGGTCGAGAATCGCGCCATCTGCACATTGTCGACGACCTCGATATCTTCCGCAAAGTTCCTGCACAGGTTCCAGAAGAGTGGAGCCTACACCTGGGTAAGCCGCTGTGCGACGTGCCTTCGCCAGATGGCAACGGTAGCTACGCCGACTACTACCTGAGCGACATGATCGAAGCGGGCAAAAAACTCCACCTCCAGATGGAAGTTGTGCGCTCGCACCAGAAATACCGCGAGGGATTTTACGTGCCAGCCATCGAGAAAGCTTTGGCGCACGTTGATGTTATCCGCAGGGCAATTACTGAGGTTTCTGGTCGTCAGCTGGAAGACGCCTGGTCTCCAATCCAGGTTATCGAAGACGGCCGACTAAAGAACCGTCAGTTCAAGTCAATCGACACCGGCAGCAAGACACTCGTGTACGTTGACGGTGAAGGCAGCGACCGCGAACTCGGTTACGCCGATGGCTTAGTCAAGCTGAATTGGCGTATCGACTGGCCGGGTCGCTGGTGGCTTATGGGCGTGCATGTGGAGCCATTCGGTCGCGACCACGCTACAAAAGGCGGCAGCTATGATACGGGTGAAGTGATCGTCCGTGATGTCTTTGAGGCGCCTGCGCCAATCCCTGTGCCGTATGACTTTATTAACCGCACCGGCGAAACCAAGAAGATGAGCAAGTCGGCTGGCAACACAATTACTGCATCTGAGCTTGTCGAGATGATGCCTGCCGAAATCGTGTGGTATTTCATCTTGCGTGCCGCACCAAGCAAGCTGCTTTTCTTTGACGAAGGCGAAACGATGATGCGCTTGTTCGACGAATTCGCAGCGCTTCTGGCCAAGACCGATCGAACCGCCGATGAGCAGCAGCTTGTTGAGCTCTGTACTCACGACGTCACTCCGACAGTTAGCAATATTCCGTTTACGCACCTCGTTGCGAGCTACCAGGCTTCGCTGAAGGATGCTGACAAAACTATCGATGTGATCCGTCGCACCGAGCACGCTGCAACTGCCGAGAAGGACGCCGAGATTATTCGCGCCGAGCTGCGATTTATCGACAACTGGCTGGCAAACCGTGCGCCAGAGGACGTAAAGTTTGAGTTGCTCGACACGGTCAACGCCGCCGACTTTAACGAAGTCGAAGTCGAATTCCTGACACGCCTGGGCGAGAAGGTCGCCACCGCGCCAGCCGACGCCGACGGCCAGTGGTTCCACAACGCAATTTACGAGTTCAAAGAATCCCTCGGCCTCAGTCCGAAGGACATGTTTACTACGCTGTACCTTGCACTCATCGGCCGCACAAGCGGTCCACGCGCCGGTTGGTTCCTGTCGATCTTGCCACGCGACTGGCTGACTAAACGCTTATCGCTGAAGTAAACACATGGAAGAGATAGTTAAGTTCTTATCTCAAATATCTCTTCCAACATTGATAGTTACTCTCGTCCCTCTGTTCTTTGCGGCTCGTTGGCAGGCTGCTCATAATTTCAAGAATTCTCGCAAAACTGAATTCTATCAACAAAAACAGAAATTGTATAAAGATGTTGCTGATATCTTGTACAAGATTGTGCGAGACAAAGATACGTCAGAAGAGTCCATTCAGAGACTTAGGGGCGTCAATAGCGAGATTTTGCTGGTTGGATCACGCCGCGTTGTTCAGGCGCTGGGCGATTTTTTCGTTACGATATACGCGATGGGCGCGGAGGATGAGGATGTCAACAAAAGGTGGGTCGCGCTTCTAGGGGAGGTTATAAAATGTATGAGGATAGACTTAGGACTTGATAGTCCGTGGTATTCTTTCAGACGCTTTATGTGGTATGACAGCCTGAGGCCGCATTTTTACGATATTTATGACATTTACCCAACTCTGCCATTGAGTAGGCGCTCTTACTGGCAAATGAGATTCAAGGGTGTGAAGTCTTCAAAGAAGCTACCACGAAGAACAACCCCGTTTATTGAAGGCCCCGACACCCCGTAGTGTATACTGAGGGTAACTTATAGGGGGCAAAATGCGTTCGAAGATGGTTCGTATAGGGGCATGGGCAGCGAGTCTGTTTGTTGCTGTCAGTTTATTTGCCGTGCCGGCCCGCGCGCAGGACACGCAAAACTTTGTGATTCGGTCGTTCCATTCCGATTATCACCTTAGTCGTGACTCGCAGAACATTAGTAAGCTCAAGGTGACGGAGAAGATTATTGCGGAGTTTCCAGCCTTTGACCAGAACCATGGCATTATCCGCGCGCTGCCGTTGACCTACCAAGGTCACGACGTGAACCTCAAGCTCGAGAAAGTTGTCGACGCTGGCGGCAATAAGATCAAATACACGACCGAGGTCGTCAAGGCCGGCAACATGCTGGTCAAGATCGGCGACGCCAACAAATACGTCCACGGTCTCCAGGAATATGACATCACCTACACCATACAGAACGTTATCGCCAAGTTTAGTGACCACGACGAGCTGTTCTGGGACGTCAATGGTGACGACTGGAAGCAGCCAACCGACTCCGTGACAGCCACGCTGCATATCCCGAAGGACATTGCGACTGAGCTCAAAGCCGAACAGCGTTGCTACACAGGCACAAACAACTCAACGCAAGCAGACTGTACGATTACCCGTGACGTTCAGAACGGCGACACCGTCATAAACGCCATAACAACGCGTGGGCTGGCAGCGAGTGAAACGCTCACATACGTGATTGGCTTTAATGCTAATACATTTGTCGGGTACCAAGTTCCATTGAGCCAAATATTGTGGTGGGCAGCAGGGATTATCTTGCTGGGCCTGACACCTCCAGTGTTTGCGCTGTGGGTTGTGATTCGCAAATGGCGACAGTATGGTCGCGACGCTAAGGGCAGGGGAACGATCGTTCCGCAATATGTACCGCCAAAAGAATTGAGCGTCTTGGGTAGCAGCGAGGTACTGAGGCAGCGATTTGTATCGAGCTCTGTTTCGGCGCAGATTCTTGACCTTGCCGTTCGACGATGCCTCAAGATTTATGAGCAAACCGAAAAGAAAGTCTTAAAAGACAGGACCACATACTCTGTTGAGCTAACCAAAACGACAATGGGTCTGCGTAGCGAAGAAAAGGCTGTCGTGGCGATGCTGTTTGGCGGTGAGCCAAAGGTTGGTGACAAGGTTGACCTGAGCGACCTTAGTAGCAAGCTGTACAAAAAGGCCGCTGACTTGGGCAAAACCCTCGACCAACAATTGGCGAGCGAAGGTTACTTTTTGCAGCCGCCTCAAAAAGTCTTCCAAATGTATCTCACATGGGGGATTGTTCTGTGTGTTGTTGGGTTTATCTTCCCGCCATACACGCTCGGTATGCTGTTGGCTGGCATTGTTGTGCTGGCAAGCTCACGCTTGATGCCGGCGCGTACCCAAAAGGGCGTCGACATGCGCGATTACTTATATGGCCTGCGCGACTACATGAAGATGGCCGAAGTTGATCGCATTCGCATTATGCAAAGTCCAAAGGGTCAGCTGACCGAAAAGGTCGACACAAGCGACAGCCACAAGTTGGTGAAATTGTACGAAAAGCTCCTGCCATATGCCATGCTGTTTGGCATCGAGAAGGAATGGGCCAAGCAATTTGCCGACTTGTACTACGAGAAACAGCCTGATTGGTACCACGGTTCTGGCGCGTTTAACGCTGTGTATTTTGCGGGTGCCGTCCATGGTTTTTCATCGTCAAGCAACGCAACATTCTCTCCGCCAAGTAGTAGTGGCTCTAGCGGCTTCAGCGGAGGCGGCGCCGGAGGTGGCGGTGGAGGTGGTGGAGGCGGCGGCTGGTAGCCGTTGCGTAAGTGGCTCCTTCATGATATAGTTTCGTGCGACCAGATCGCCAATTCGGAGGAGTCACGTTGAAGGTTTCAGTTCGTTTGGTTGCTACCACGCCGGGGCAGGACCCCACACAGCGCTTCGTGCTGTCCAGCGGCGAGGGCAAGACCGCCGACGACCAGACGACCGTCTGGGAACACCTCAAGATGCGCCTCTCGGTGG
>DATEFF010000028.1:0-8051 GCA_035280785.1 Saccharimonadales bacterium (SeqCode) | reverse complement strand
CAAAAGGCGAGCGGCTGGGACAGCCAAGCAGTTCTGGACAACTTTGTCGCCAAAAAGACCGGCACATATCTGACATACCAAGAGCGCGGTCTGACAATCTACTCATTCGGCAATCGTGCTGCCTGGGTTAACGGTGGCCTGCTCTACACCATCGAAGGCAACGCACCTCTTAGCAGCGACCAACTGCTCAAAATCGCTACAAGTATGTAGCCTCAATACTACCTCTTGAGATTTTTACCACTAACAGAGATAATAGAGAACATCTATGACTGTTCGAACTCGTTTTGCACCTAGCCCAACAGGGGCGCTCCATAGCGGTGTTGTGCGCACCGCCCTTTATTCATGGCTTTTGGCCCACCACAACGGCGGGCAATTCTTGCTGCGTATCGAAGACACCGACCAAAAGCGTGAAGTCGAAGGCGGCACTCAAAACATTATCGACAGCCTACGCTGGATTGGCCTGACATGGGACGAAGGTCCCGACGTCGATGGTCCATACGCGCCGTACATTCAGTCCAAGCGCCTGGACATTTACAAAAAGTACGCCCAAGAGCTCGTCGACAAAGGCTTAGCTTACGCCGACCCATACTCGCAGGAAGAGCTGCAAGCCCTGCGCGAAAAAGCCCAAGCCGAGAAACGTCCATTCCTATACCGTGACCACCGTCCCGAAAACCCACCAGCCTGGGACGGCACGCAGGCATTGCGCATCCGTCTTGAGCCAAAAGCCTGGACCTGGAACGACGCCGTCATGGGTGAAGTCAAAATGGGCCCAGAGATGATCGACGATTACATCATCATGAAGGCCGACGGCTTCCCAACATACAACTTCTGCCACATCATTGACGACCATATTATGAAAATCACCCACGTTATGCGTTCGCAGGAGTTTATTAGTTCTGTGCCTAAATTCCTGGCGACACATGAAGTCTTGGGCTGGGAATCACCAATCAACGCCATCCTGCCACAGGTCATGGACGAAACTGGCAAACGCAAACTCAGCAAGCGCCATGGTGCCAAGCCAATCCTGGAATACCGCGACATGGGCATTCTGCCGAGCGCGATGATTAACTTCCTGGCGACAATCGGCTGGAACGATGGCACCGAACAGGAAGTCTACACCGTCGATGAGCTCATCGAGAAGTTCTCGCTGGACCGCGTGCAGCGATCTGGCGGCGTCTTTGACGAGCAGCGCCTGATGTACCTCAACGGCGTGCATATCCGCCGACTGAGCCTGGATGAATTATTCGAGAAAGTCACAAATTTCTGGCCAGAAGAGGCGAGCGGCGCAAGCGACGAGTACAAGAAGAGTGTTCTGGCGCTTGTTCACGAACGTCTCAAATTCCTGAGCGAACTGCCTGACCTCACGCGATTCTTCTTTGCCGAGCCAACCGTCAGCGACGAGATCTTCGCAAGCAACAAACAGCTCAAGAAGCTCTCAGCGCAGGAGCGTACCATGATGCTCAAGGCCGTTTCCGATGCTTTAGCCGACAGCGATTTTTCGGAAACCGACCTCGAGGAACGCCTTCGAGGCTTGGTTGAAAAACTTGAGACCAAGCCTGGCATCCTCTTTGGCTTGATCCGTGGACAGATCACCGGCAGCAACATTGCCCCTGGCCTGTTCGAGACAATGCGCGTCCTCGGCAAAGATGTCGTCCTCAAGCGCCTCGCGTAACGCTTACGCTTTGCTATAATAGCTACTAATGGACCATCGAAAGCACGAAAGCCCTCTCGGCTTCGAACTACCGCCAATTCCTGACGACGTCAACGCGCCCGTATTTCATCATGGCAAAAAGCCCAGCGTCTGGGAGCGCATCAAGAGGTGGGTGAGCGACCACAAGAAGTCCAGCATCGCCATTCTTGTCGTATTTATATTGCTGCTTGGTGGCGGTGGACTCGCAATTTACATGGCGCTCCAGCCCAAAGGCCAAGCCAAGATTAACCTGCCAATCTTTACTAAGCCCGAACCAAAGCCAGTCGAGAAGCCCAAATTCTACTCACCGTTGACCGGCCGCGAAGTTGCAAATGAAGGCGAAACCCATCGCTCCGTCACTGGCATCATGCTCGAGAACAGCGAATGGGCCCGCCCACAGTCCGGCCTCAACGATGCTGGCGTCGTATTTGAAGCAATTGCCGAGGGTGGCATCACGCGCTTTGCCGCGCTGTACCAAGACACCAAGCCAGAGCTTATCGGACCCGTCCGCAGCATTCGCCCATACTACTTGGACTGGATGGCTGCGTTCGACGCCACCATCGTACACATCGGCGGCAGCGCCAACGCGCTCAAAGAAGTCAGAAGCGGCGCATTTAAAGACGCCGACCAGTTCTTTAACGCTGGTTACTTTTGGCGCGCCAAAGAACGCACCGCTCCGCACAACGTCTACACCAGCTACGCCAACATGGACAAACTTAACGCCGACAAGGGTTACGTCAGCAGCACATTCACCGGCTTCCCACGCAAAGAAGACAACCCACCGGTCACACCCAACGCCACTAAAATCGACATCAACATCAGCTACGCATACTTCAACGTCCACTATGACTTCGACAAAGGCTGCAACTGCTACGAACGCTACATCGCCGGCGAGAAGCAGCTCGACCGCGAATCCGGCCACAATGCCAAACCAAAAGTCGTCATCGCAATGAAGGTCGACACTCACATCGGCCAGGAAGACGGCAACCGCGAACAGATGACAACCATCGGCTCTGGCACAGCGTACGTCTTCCAAGACGGCACCGTGACCGTCGGCACATGGACCAAGACTGGCAAGAAAGACCAAATCGTCTTTAAGAACGACAAGGGCCAGGAGATCAAACTCAACCGAGGCCAAACCTGGATCAGCGTGACCGCCCCATACAAGGAAGTAACATGGCAATAAAGATTTCGCAGTTTTACGACCGCTACAAGGGCGACACAATTGCGGCCGTGATGCTGGCGCAAGTGTTTATGAGCAGTCTGGCTGGTGCCGGCGCGTGGTTCTTGTGGCAGTATGCCGAGCTCGATCCGCTCAGCGCGTTCACATACAGCTTGGTTATGCTGATTGTGTTGCAGGTGCTTGTTGCGCCGTTTATTGTGGCCTTTGCCAGCAAGCCACTGAAGGTTTTATGGCAGGCAATCGCACACGTCAGTAACGACCCGGTCCACACTGCTCCGCCAAACATCAACAACTCACAGTACGAGAAGAACGGCCTTCGTGCGCTTGTTCAGACCGTCTACGACTTAGCCGTTCGACCAAAGGGCGAGACACCCAACGCAAACGAAGCAACGCCGGCCGAGCTCTATAAGACCGTAACAGAGGAGCTGCCAGTTGGCATAATTGCACTAAACGCCAAAGAGGACGTCATATACGTAAACAGTCTGGCACCAGCACGACAGGGGACTGACCAAAAGCATGTCATTGACCTGATATTCGACAACAACGACACACTCGACTCGTGGTTGGCCAGCTGCCAAGACAAGCTCCGCGACACGCACGTTTGGCGCCGCGTCCCCAACAAACTTCCGGGCGAAGAAGGCCGCAAGGTCTACGATGTGATTGGCTACTACCGCAAGCGAGGTGAGGGCGTCGAGACGATGCTGGTCACGGTTGACCGCACCGAAGAGTACGCACCACAAGAGGAAGACATGGACTTCATTGCCCTGGCTGCCCACGAGCTACGTGGACCAATCACCGTTATCCGCGGCTACCTCGAGTTGCTTGGCCAAGAGCTCCAGAGCCTGACCCCAGAGCAACAGCAACTGATCGACCGCCTCCAGGTCAGTAGCGAGCGCCTGAGCGGCTACATCAACAACATCCTAAATGTGTCGCGCTATGACCGACACCACCTCAAGCTACACCTGCAAGAGGATCGCTTGATAGACATCGTCACACTTCTGATCCCAGACCTCGCGTTGCGAGCCAAGACACAAAACCGCAAACTCACACTACACATCCCTGACAGCCTACCAACAGTAGCAGCGGACCGCTCCAGCCTCAGCGAAGTCATTAGCAACCTCATCGACAATGCCATTAAGTACAGCCACGAAGGCGGGGAAGTCATCGTTAACGCCAACATCAAACAAAACTTTGTTGAAGTCACCGTCCAGGACTTTGGTATCGGTATGCCGGGCTCAGTTGTTGGTAATCTGTTCAGCAAATTCTACCGTTCTCACCGCTCGCGCCAGACCGTTAGCGGCACCGGACTTGGCCTGTACATCTGTAAGGCAATTGTCGAGTCACATGGCGGTAGCATCTGGGTTCGATCGGTAGAGGGTGAGGGTACGACCTTCGGCTTCACCATCCCAATCTACAGCACAGTTGCAGACAAGCTGGCCGAGGGTGATAATGGGAATGAGAAGATCATCGACACCAAAGAAGGCTGGATCAAAAACCACGCAATGTTCCGAAGATAAGCTCAGATAAGGAAAACGAATGACCATCAAGACCATCCTACTCATCGAAGACGACCTATTCATCGGCGAAATGTATAGTCGCAGCCTGAGCCGCGAAGGCTACCAGGTTGACCTGATCAAAGACGGCCAGGAGGGACTACAAGCCGCACTGAGCAAGCAATATGACCTCATCCTGCTGGATGTCATGCTGCCTGAAAAGCGGGGGACAGAGATCCTTACGACGCTCCGTGGCGATGAAGACAAAGTCCCGAACTCCCGTATCGTTGTACTAACCAACTTTGAGCAAGACGACGAATCAAAGATGGCAATGCAGTCCAAAGCCGATGGGTATCTCATCAAGGCCGACATTACGCCACGCCGCCTGCTGGAAATCATCAAATCGTTCGAGAATCAAAAATAAGTTTATAGATCAGTGGGGCGGGGTCGCTGTTCGCAACACCCGCCACCACGTCAGGAACGCGCCTGCACCCGTTGGATCCGCAGGTTCGTGTAGATGCTGAGCGGCACGTAAACCGTCATCTGGACGTCCGCCTCGCTGACCACCTGCTTGCCTTGACCCAGCAGGCAGAAGGCAACAGCCTGCGAGACGCTGGTCCCTCGGATCACCAGCCACCGCTCTTGCGGAAAGCGCTGCGTGACCTCGATGGAGATGGTGTCCTCGCCGTCCTGGCGGGGCAGGACAGTGGGGTTGCGCACCCACGCAGGCACCATCAGCACCCGTACCTCGCCAGCATTCGAGTAGCTGGCCTTCACTGTGCCCGTCATGTTGCCGCCCTTGTTGTCGAGCCTTTCGGTCGAATAAACTATACAATAAATTCTGTACTAAATCTAGCTCTGTTATACTAAGGTCATGAGCATATCCGCGCCCGAAGCTCATCACACTCATCTGCCCGACAAAGTCGTCGACGGAGCAGATCGTTACGCTGATGAGCACGCGAATATTGCAACCTTAGGAAACGACGAGGTTGATGCGACCATTCAGGCGCTCGAGGCAGAGCGCGCCGAGGCGAGGGAGCGTGCAGCCGATCGACTCCGTGCAGCTCGACCAGGGGAGTTACAACTGGCCAGGACTGCTATTGTCGTCAACATGGCGGGTGAATTGCTACAGCACGCGCACAACCAAGAAGCCACGCCAGAGTCCCGTAGGTTGGCGATTGAACTCGCAAGTTCGGCCATGGGGCGCCACTACGCCAACATCGCCAGTCAGCGCGGCATTGCCCGTCGCCACATGTAATGGGTAGACGCGGCGCCTCTGTTGTGGTATTATTTAGCAGTTGTCAGCAGCGGAATGATTCGCGCAACTTCTTCAGCCGTTCGGCCAAAATATGTCTTCGACATATTGAGCCGCGTGCTCGAAACGAAGATTTGTGCGAGCACAAATTTCGTTTCTGTGCCGCGGCCCTATCGTCTAGCGGTTAGGACACCGGGTTCTCATCCCGGCAACCCGGGTTCGATTCCCGGTAGGGTCACCATGAAATTATTACAGATGCAAAAAGAGTTCGACAGTTTATTCCGTCGATCTCTTTTTGTTTATTCGCCCCTGTTAAAAATGAGTTCGACTCACTGTAGGTATGAAGTTCTTGGTATGCTAGAGAGATGAAGCCAAAGAGCTTAGCAGTATTCGATATAGATAAAACCCTTAGTAGGGAATTTCTGGTGGTTCCCATTATTCAAGCGGAGGAACAGTCTCAACTTTTAGCACCTGGTACTTTTGGCAAGGTAGTTGAATTACTTACTGCACTAAAGAATGGGGAGATGGAGTATGAGCATGCGGCGCATCAAGTGTTGGTCACCCATGCGACCGGGCTTCAGGGTAAAGAGGTTACGGCCCTTCATGATCATGCGCGCTCTTTTTTAGCTCAACATACCCAACTCTTCCGGCGCTTTGGTGGAGAGGTTGTAAAATTGCTCCAACCTACGCATGAATTAATAGCAGTAACCGCGGAGCCGGAATACATGGCATTGGCAGTGGTTGAAAACTTTAATATGAATATGGCTTTGGCAAGCCAGTATGCCGTTGTAGATGGAGAGTTCACAGGTAAGGTCAATAGGTCACTCGCACATCGTACCGAGAAGCGAAACCTTTTAGGCGATCTACGCCCTGATTTTGCTTTTGGCGATAGTGCAGGTGACATAGAGATGTTATCTCATGCGCATCATGCGATTTGTATTTCTCCCGATGCCGAACTTGAAGATATAGCGAAGGAAAAAGGCTGGGAAAGCTTTGATGGTGAAAACGATACTGAAAAAATCATTTTGTCTATTAAGAAATATCTAAGGAATGCAGCTTAAAATTAAGTTCTTCTAAGCAATGACATAGGGTTTCGACCTGAGTAGTCGTTAGGCTCACCAAAAGGGAGTCATCAGAAATGATGGCTCTTTTTTGTTTGTTTCAAATTCGCTTGCTTCATGGTCTAATTATTATTAAAAGGGAGAGTCCAATGGCAACCGATAAGCAACTGGCAGGATTAAAAGACAGGCTCAAAACATACAAGAAGAAATACCTCAGAAAAGAGTTCACTAGCCTTGATGAGTCAGCGACGCGCATCATGACCAATAGCTTTCTGACCGAGGTGTTAGGCTATCAGGAGTTAGTGGAAGTAAAAACAGAATATCGGATTAAATCTGAGTATGCGGACTACGTCATCCAACTCAAGCGCAAAAAGCACTTCGTTGTCGAGGTTAAATCTATCGAGATTGATATCAACGAAAGGCATCTTCGACAAAGCCTCAGTTACGCAGCCAATGAGGGAATCGACTGGATCCTCCTGCTTAACGGTCGCGAAGTGCAGCTCTATCGTGTCAACTTTGGCAAGCCAATTACCACGACGCTCATTTACCAATTGAACTTCCTCGATAAAGAAGATTTCAAAAAAGCGCCTGACCTTATCTGGAACTTAACAAAGCTTGCGGTGGAGAAGGGCGAGCTGGAAACATTCTGGAAGCGCACCAACGCGCTCAACCCCCTGAACATTGCTAAGCTGCTTTACTCAGAAGAAATAGTAAAGCGCCTTCGCGCAGACCTCAAGGAGCAAACAGGTATTTTCTTCCAAACCAATGACGTGGCCGAGTCCCTGGCCCAAATTATCAGCGAGAAGGTTGATTTCCCTAAACCAAAACTACGCGCCAAGAAAAAGATCACCAAAAAACCAGAGCCTATCATCGAACGAGTAGCGAAGGCGTCCAACTCGCACTCAATCAAAGTTGAGATTGAATAGAAAAACATATTACACCATAAAGATTTATCCGTGATTTTACTCGCTGGTTCGTCTAAAATCGGGGAGAACAGTTACAAAAGGAGATCACCCATGAATACAAACACACCGAACCAGCCGGTTGGCCTGCTATTACTTTCTGGCGCTGGCATCGGTAGCTGGGCGTGGCAAGAGGTAACTCAAAGCCTCAAATTCCCGGCTGTTGCCGTTGATTACCCCAAAGAGAACGCCCAGGCCGGCATGGACGAATATGTCGCAGCCGCGCTAAAGCAAGCCGAGACACTACAGACGCAGAAAATTGTCGTTGTGGGCCATTCGCTCAGCGGCGCCATTGGCCTGAAGGTTGCCGAGGAGCTGGGCGAGCGACTCGCAGGATTCGTTGCGGTGGCGGCAGCTATCCCAAAGAACGGTGGGTCGTTTGTGTCCAGCCTGCCATTCCCGCAGAA
>DATEFF010000027.1:0-15263 GCA_035280785.1 Saccharimonadales bacterium (SeqCode) | reverse complement strand
GACTGAGCGCTCAGCAGAGTGCTTCTTGCCGTCGAGCATGCTCTTTTGGATCATGCGCTGTACGAGGCTCGAGTTGTACTTGCGGTCAGGGTTAACCTTGCGCTGTAGTGACTTAGTTTTCTTACGTGGCATTACTTGCTGTCCTTCTTTGCACCGTACTTAGAACGGCCTTGCTTGCGGTTGTTAACACCCTGGAGGTCAAGTGCACCACGAACGATGTGGTAGCGAACACCAGGAAGGTCAGGCACACGACCACCGCGTACCAGAACAACAGCGTGTTCCTGTAGGTTGTGGCCTTCGCCTGGGATGTAAGCCCAAACTTCGTGACCGTTGGTCAGGCGTACACGTGCGACCTTACGGAGAGCTGAGTTTGGCTTACGTGGAGTACGGGTCGTTACCTTCAGACAAACACCGCGCTTGAGCGGAGCGTCTTCGTTGTAGTAACGAGACTTCAGCGTATTGTGAATACGACCAAGAGCAACAGACTTGCTGAGCTTCTTGGCTGTCTTTCGTGGCTTACGAATAAGCTGGTTAATAGTTGGCATGAACGAAGATTCCTCTTTCGATTCGTTTAGTATTCTTGTGCCAATGGTCTTTACGTTGGGTAACAGCACGTTCCATCGCAAACTCCATGAGCAGAAACTCTTGAGGACTATTATACATCAAGTTTACTCCTTATGCAATTCAGGATTGACGAGTTGTCGCCGAGGTTGTATGGTTACTCTGGCGCGCTCATTCAGTAGTGCGCCTTCGCCAATTCGGATTGGATGTGAGATCAGTGGTACAGCGACAGACGCCGTGGGTGGGCGCGGTGACGGAGCGTCCGGAGTCGTTCGGCTTCGCACAGAACGGTCGAACGCTCGTGGTGTCGTCCGGTCGGAGCCTCTGCCGGCTCAACCTGGACACCTCCCTGATCGTCCAGTCGATCAACGGTTCGCCCGAGACGTCCGTCCGGGCCTACAGCCTGACGCACCCGCGCTGGACGAGCGTGGAGCCGCCGATCATCGACGCGCACCCGTTCTTCCTGCTGCACCTGTTCGCCACCGGCCAGGTGGACACCGAGGAACTGATGGCCCGTGCACTGCGCGGAGCCGCCTCCGGTACCACCAGGACGATCCTGTCCATGCAGCGGCGCAGTGAGCTGCACCGCATGCTGGGTCGCGAGCAGTTCGGGCTCCGTCTGATGACCACCAGCCAGCTCCACACGGCCCAGGACTAGTCCTGGGACAGGGGCGCCAAAATCTGTTCCGCATTGGCGCTCCTCCTCTGTACTTAACTCGAGTGTAGAGGAGAAGCTTGACGATTACATCTGAAGATCGTATGATTTTTGCACTGCGCCCTTACACAGAGGCGCAATTCCGCCAATACCGCTGGAGGCTACCGTGCCAACAGGAGTTCAGACGCCGTGGGCAGATCTCATGACCATCCCCGCGCTCCCCATCCACCTGCGAGTTCAGGGTGATGAGGTCGTCGTGGGGCTGGGCAGTCACGCCGGGCGCCGCATCGTCGGCAAGATCAACCACGGCCACGTCGAGGTCACCGTTCCGACTCGCGGAATGCAGCAGGCTGCGCCCTACCACTTCCAGCTCAGCCGCTGGACTCAGGGCGGCATCCCGTGCCTCCGCACACACCCGGTCGCGATCCTGCACCTGCTGATCACCGGCCAGTGCAACCGGGCAGAGCTGCGCGACGCACTCCCCAGGTTCATCCCGGGCGTTCCGGGCATCATCATGCCCATCGAACGACCCTGCGCCCTGCTCAACATGCTGGGCGTGCCGCGTGCCAACCTGGGTTTCGCCAGCACGACCGCCGACTTCAACGTCGGGCAGTCCCCGTCCTGACGCCCTCGCGCAAGCGAAGCCGGGAGCGTCAGCAGTATTGGCGCTCCTCCTGAGTATTTATGAATGAATATTCGGGAGGAGCTTTGACTTAGACCTTAATTCGGCGTATTTTAGTGAACGTCGCACAATTTCGTGCGGCAGCCGATACCGGAGGTTATGCAATGACCGACCAGACACCGTGGCACAGCTACCGCACCGCACGACCGCAAAGGTTCATGACGACGCTCAGCGGAACTTCGTTCATCACCGCAGTCGGTCGGCTCGGTGGTGGTGGCGCGCTCTGTCAGGGCACCACTCAAGGACTGGCCGTCGGGATGAAAACCGAGGTTGGCAGAGGGGCGCCCAGACGAGTGCCGACCTACACAGTCCGCCTGCCACGCTGGACCGAGAACGTCATGCCTGAAGTCTGCCTGCACCCGCTGGCGCTTCCCCATCTGTTCGTCAGCGAGCAGGTCGCGCGCGGCGACCTGATGGGGCTGCTCACCGATGAGACGCTCGCTTCGACGCAGACCACGCTCGTCGACCGTGACCCGCGCGACACTTCGATGCTCCAGGACTACTTCGGAGCGATGCTGGGCCGGCGGCGGTTCCGCATCACTCTTCAGACGGACTTCGACGTGAGTGTTCGTCGGGCTCGTTCCTGAGCCCACGGAGGTCGAGTACGGTATCGGCCTCCTCCCCCTGCGCTTGACTCAAGCTTAGAGGAGGGGCTGCAAATCAAAAGGACTCCCTAGATTGGGAGTCCTTTTGCGTGAGTGAGGAGTAAGACTACTCTTCGTCCTCGACCTCTACCTGATCGTGGAAGTGGCTTACGCCAGTACCTACAGGAATCTTGCGGCCGATGATCACGTTTTCCTTCAGACCATACAGGTTGTCCACGCGACCGCTTGTTGCGGCGTTGATGAGCACACGAGTAGTGTCCTGGAACGATGCAGCTGACAGGAAGCTGTCTGACCAGATCGAAACCTTGGTGATACCGAGCAGCAGCTGGGTGTATTCCGCAGGAGTCTTGCCTTCGCTGGTCAGCTGACGGTTGGTTTCTACAACAGCAGCCTTCGATACGATGTCACCGGTTACGAACAGGCTGTCGCCTGGGTCTTCGATGGTTACACGGCTGAACATCTGTCGAACGATGATCTCCAGGTGCTTGTCAGCAATGTTCTGACCCTGGGCAGCGTAGATACGCAGAACTTCGTTGATCATGTAGCGTTGTGTAGCTTCAATGCCCTTGAGGCGCATCAGGTCGTGCAGGTTGATCGAACCGTTAGTTAGGCGGTCACCAGCTTCGATTTGGTCGCCGTCGGCAACAGTTAGCTGCTTGAAGCCTGGGACTTCGTAGCGAGCTGGGGCGTGCTGTGCGCTAGCGATGACAATCTGGTCTTCAGTAACCTCGACGGTGCCATCAAATGGTGCAGTCAGAGGGCGGTCTTCCTTCTTGTCGCTCGCCAGAACGTCGCCAGCGAGTACTTCTGTACCGCTCTTGACGCGTGCAATGCGGCCGTCCAGAGGCAACTTCTTGGTCTTACCCTTTGGAGGGGTGACTTGAACGATGTAGTTCTCGCCATCTTCCCAAACCTGGGCGTCACCACCGATCTCAGCCAGGAATGCCTGACCCTTTGGTGTACGTGCTTCAAAGAGCTCGTCCACACGAGGCAGACCCTGGGTGATGTCGTCACCAGCCACACCACCGGCGTGGAAGGTGTTCAGCGTCAACTGAGTACCAGGCTCACCGACTGACTGTGCAGCGATGACACCGACTGGCTCAAAGGTTGCGATCAGCTTACCAGTAGCCATGTCGAGACCGTAACTCTTCTGTGGGATACCACGGAGGTTAGTTGCGCTCAGGACAGACATGATTTTGACCTCAGTAACCTTGTCGTCAGTCTCGATTGCGTCAGAGATTTCGCGGGTGATCAACTCACCAGCCTTAACGTGACCCTTAACATCCTCGGCAGAGTAACGACCAAACAGTCGGTCGCCGAATGGAATCATGGTTTGCTCAGACTCAGCGCGGTAGATAGCGAAGCCGTTGTCTTCAGCGTCTTCAGCGACGGTAAAGACGTCTTGGCTCACGTCGACCAAACGACGAGTTAGGTAACCAGAGTCAGCGGTCTTCAGCGCGGTGTCGATCAGACCCTTACGTGTACCACGGGTAGCCACGAAAGCTTCCAGCGGTGAGAGACCCTTCTTGTAGCTAGAGCGGATAGGCAGCTCAATTTCTTTACCAGTTGCGTCCACCATCACACCAATCATCGCGGTCGCGAGCTTGATGTTACTGATGTCACCACGAGCACCAGAGTCAACCATCACAGCAACAGAGGTGTCTTCTTCCTTCAGGCGACCCTGGAGGACTTCCAAAACCTTCTTGTCGACTGCGCGCCAGCTGGCGACGGTCAAGCTGTAGCGTTCGTCTTCGGTGATCAAACCTTGCTCGTATTGGTCAGAGATCTTAGCAGCGCGCTCGTCACCTTCACCAATTACGACGTCCAGGTTCTCAACCTCGAAGTAGTCAGTCATGCCGGTCGAAACAGCGGCGATGGTTGCGTACTCCAGCGCGAGGTCCTTGATGGCGTCGGCTGTGTCAGCGGTCTTCTGCTGGCCATATTCGTTGAAGATGGTCGAAAGTACCTTGTTGAGGCGCTTCTTGCCCATAATGTCTTCGACGTATGGCATCTCGGCTGGCAGAATTTCGTTGAAGTAGACGCGGCCCAGAGTCGTGTCGCGCTTCTCGCCCTTAACAGGGACAGAGATTGGAGTTTGCAGCTTGATCAAGCCCTTGTCGAAGGCAAAGATTGCCTCTGACACGCTACTGAATGGACGTGGAGTGTCAATGTGGGCGCTTGGCTTGTTGTATGTCAGGTAGTAACAACCAAGGACGATGTCCTGGCTGATGTTCAGGATTGGCGAACCGTCGGCTGGCTTCAGCAAGTTGCTTGTAGCAGACATCAGCTCGCGAGCTTCCTTCTGTGCTTCATCGCTCAAAGGCAGGTGCACAGCCATCTGGTCACCGTCGAAGTCGGCGTTGAAGCCCTTTGCGACGAGTGGGTGCAGCTGGATAGCCTTACCTTCGATCAGCTTAGGCTGGAAGGCCTGAATAGACAAACGGTGAAGTGAAGGTGCACGGTTCAACAGAACGTACTTCTCTTTAATCACCTCGTCCAGGGCGTCCCAGACTTCGCTGGCGCCAGACTCGATCAAACGAGTTGCGCTCTTGATGTTGTGAGCAAACTCTTGCTCGAGCAGGTGTGCGATAACGAATGGCTTGAACAGCTCGAGAGCCATGAGCTTTGGAAGACCACATTGGTAGATCTTCAGCTCAGGACCGGCAACGATTACTGAACGGCCAGAGTAGTCAACGCGCTTACCCAGAAGGTTCTGGCGGAAACGACCCTGCTTACCCTTCAGCATGTCGCTGAGGCTCTTGAGGCGGCGTCGGCCACCGGTAGCGCTGACAGCGCGGCCAGAACGTGCGGCTGAGTTGTCGATCAGGGCGTCAACAGCTTCCTGAAGCATGCGCTGCTCGTTGCGGCGGATTACTTCTGGAGCATTGAGGTCGATCAGCTTCTTCAGACGGTTGTTGCGGTTGATTACGCGGCGGTACAGGTCGTTCAAGTCAGAAGTCGCAAAGCGGCCACCGGTCAGCTGCACCATTGGGCGCAAGTCCGGAGGGATGACTGGCAGAACGGTCATGCACATGCTTGTTGGCTTGATGCCAGCGCGCTGCATACCTTCGAGCACCTTGAGGCGCTTCATGATCTTCTTCTTGCGTTGGCCCTTGGCGCCTTCAGCCTCGAGTGTCAGCTCTTCGATGAGCTTGTCGAGGTCGATTTCTTCCAGCAGGTCGCGCAGAGCGGTGCCACCCATACCAACGGTAACGAGTTCGCGGTAACCTTCGTTCAGGTTGCGGTACTCAATTTCGCTGATCAGGCGGTACTTCTCGAGGCTTTCCAGCTGAGTCTTCTTGCGAAGGTGCTCTTCGCCCAAGTCCTCGAGTTCTTTGCTCTGTTGGGTAGCCAGCAGTTTGACGTCAGCGCCTTCTGCTTCAGCTTCCTTTTCGTAACGAGTCTTGATTGCGAGCTTTGCAGCTTCAGTCTCAGCCTCGAGGTCGGCCAGGATCTGGTCGCGCTTCTCAACGTCAACTGTCTTGATGATGTAGCTTGCAAAGTATGCAACGCGCTCGAGGTTACGAACGGTTACGCCCAGCAGCAGACCCATTGCAGATGGGGTGCCGCGCATAAACCAGATGTGTGCCACTGGAGCGGCTAGGCTGATGTGGCCCATGCGCTCACGGCGGACAATACTCTTGGTTACAATCTCACCGTTCTTGTCGACGGCAGCTTCGCGTGAGCGAACACCCTTGTACTTGGCGTCGTGGATGTTGATGTCCTTGACTGGACCAAAGATGCGTTCGCAGAACAGACCGTCGCGTTCAGGCTTTTGGGTGCGGTAGTTGATGGTCTCAGGCTTGGTAACCTCGCCGTGTGACCAGTTCAGGATATCCTCGGCAGATGCAACAGCCAGTCGTACTGCGTCAAAGTCGGAAATGCTTGTTGTCATTCCAATTCGTGCCATATTACGCAGCCTCCTTAACTTCTTCTTCGTCTTCATCACTGGTGCGGACAGACATGCCATCACCCAGGTCAATTTCGCCAAACTCGTCGACTTCGTCGGCAGCAGCTACGTCGAGCGGCTTCACGTCGTCAGAGCTGACGGTCACAGGGTTAGCAGCTTCGTCGGCGACAGCGCCTTCGAGAACAGCTTCGGCGTCAACTTCACCAGCTTCTTGCTGGATCAGGTCAACACGCAGACCCAAACCTTGAAGTTCCTTCACGAGCACGTTGAATGACTCAGGAACCTTAGGACCAGTGATTGGTTCTTTCTTAATGATCGATTCGTATGCCTTAGCACGGCCGTATACGTCGTCGGACTTGATGGTGAGCATTTCCTGAAGGGTAGCGCTAGCGCCGTATGCTTCAAGTGCCCAAACCTCCATCTCACCGAAGCGCTGACCACCGTTTTGTGCTTTACCACCGAGTGGCTGCTGGGTGACCATTGTGTATGGACCAATGCTTCGTGCGTGGATCTTGTCTGCAACCATGTGGTGCAGCTTAATCATGTACATGTTACCGACAGCGGTAAGTTCCTGGAAAGCGTCACCAGTACGGCCGTCAAACAGCTGAACCTTACCGTCAGCAGGCAAACCGGCTTTCTCCAGCTCGCTGACGATCTTCTCAATTGGAACACCGTTGAAAGGAGGAGTTGCAACCTTGTAGCCAAGTGCGCGGGCAGCCATACCGAGGTGAACCTCAAACAGCTGACCCAAGTTCATGCGTGAAGGCACACCAAGTGGGTTCAAGATGACGTCGATCGGAGTACCGTCAGCCATAAATGGCATGTCAGCAACCGGCAGGACGCGGGCTACAACGCCCTTGTTACCGTGACGACCAGCCAGCTTGTCACCGACTGCAATCTTGCGCATCTGTGCAACGAAGATCTGGATCTGCATCAGCACACCAGCCTTCAGCTCGTGACCGTGTTCGCGGCTAAATACCTTTACGCCCACGATCTTACCGTGCTTACCGTTGCTCATTCGCTGAGAGGTGTCACGTACGTCTTTAGCTTTTTCACCGAAGATGGCGCGCAGAAGGCGCTCTTCGCTTGAAAGCTCTTGCTCACCCTTTGGAGTAATCTTACCAACCAGGATGTCGCCGGCGTGAACCTCAGCACCGATGCGAACGATACCGTTCTCATCGAGGTGGCGAAGGCTTTCCTCGCTGACGTTAGGGATGTCACGAGTGACAATCTCTGGGCCTAGCTTGGTCTCGCGGACTTCTACCATGTAGTCGGTGATGTGAATGCTGGTGAGGTCATCTTCTTTGACCAAGCGGTCGCTGAGGATGATGGCGTCGTCCATGTTGTAACCGCCCCAAGGCATGTAGGCTACAACGAGGTCGCGACCGATGGCGAGTTCGCCGTCAGCCATGCTCATGCCCTCAATCAGTACGTCGCCCTTCTTGACCTTCTGGCCGCGAGTTACGACAACGCGCTGGTTGATGCTTTCACCGTCGTTACTGCGTTGGAAGTGCATAGGAACGTAGCTCTTAACGCCGTCCTTGTACTGCACCTGAATCTCAGAGCCGTCAGCCTTAACGACTTCACCGTCGCCTGCGGCAACGATCAGCTGACCTGAGTTGCGAGCAATAACAGATTCCATACCAGTACCAACGATTGGTGACTGTGGCTTAATAAGAGGCACTGCCTGCTTCTGCATGTTTGAACCGGTCAGGGAGCGGTCAACACGGTTTTTCTCGACGAAAGGAATCAGAGATGCGGTTGAACCAAGAATCTGCTTCTTGGCTGCGTCGACGAATGTTACTTCGCTAACGTCAACTTCACCTGGCTTGAGGTTGATACGAGCAGATACGCGCTCGGCAACAAACTTGCCGTTGTCGTCTACTTCGTTACCAGACTCTGCGATTACCTCGAGAGCTTCTTCGGCTGCGTCCATGTAGACGACTTCGTCAGTGACTTTGCCGTCCTTGACGCGAATGTATGGAGATTCGAGGAAACCATACTCGTTAACCTTAGAGTAGCTAGCCATGTTGAGCACCAGTCCAATGTTGGCACCTTCTGGCGTCTCAACAGTACAAAGGCGACCATAGTGAGTTGCGTGTGCGTCACGAACGTCCAGGCCGGCACGTTCGCGGCTCAGACCACCAGGGCCCATCGAGCTGAGGCGGCGCTTGTGAGCGAGCTCAGACAGTGGGTTGGTTTGGTCCATGAACTGTGACAGCTGTGAGCTTGCGAAGAATTCGCGAACTGCGGCAACAACCGGGCGGGCGTTGATCAGCTGACCAGGGGTTACGGTCTCGATGTCGCTCATGCTCATGCGGTCACGGGCGTTGCGCTCCATGCGCAGCAGACCAATGCGGAACTGGCGCTGAACAAGCTCGCCAACCATCTTCACGCGGCGGTTGCTCAGAGCGTCGATGTCGTCTGGAGCGTCTTGAGTGTTGTTGAGGCGAATGACCTCCTTGATGATAGCCACCAGGTCGTCGAGGCGCATAACGCGGTTCTCGGTGGTGTTAGAAACATCCAGGCCGAGGCGCTGGTTGATCTTGTAGCGGCCAACGCGACTGAAGTCAAAGCGCTTGAAGTCAAAGAACATGCGCTGGATCAACTCGCGAGCGTTGTCGACGGTAGCCAGGTCGCCTGGGCGCAGGCGGCGGTATACCTCGATCAGCGCTTCGTTGGTGCCCTTTGCAGGGTCCTTGTCGAGGGTAGCGTCGATGTACTTAACCTCACCAGTGTCTGCATCTGCAAACATGTCTTTGATAGCTTGGTTGGTTGGAGTACCCAGTGCACGCAGAAGCGTGGTTACAGGGATCTTGCGGCGACGGTCGATCTTAACATAAAGAGCACCGCTAGAAGCGGTCTCAAATTCGAGCCATGCACCACGGCCAGGAATCAGCTTAGCGCCGTATACGTTGCGGCCACCACTGACTTCTGAGGTGAAGAAAACACCAGCAGAACGAATCAGCTGGTTAACAACAACGCGCTCGGCGCCGTTAATAACGAATGTACCGCGGTCGGTCATCCATGGGTAGTCACCCAGGTAGATCTCTTGCTCTTTAACTTCGCCAGTGACCTTGTTGGTCAACTCAACGACAGCCTTGAGGGGTGCCTCAAAACTAATGTTATTCTCACGAGCTTCTTGCTCGCTCATCTTAGGATCATCAAAGTGATAATCCTTGAAACGTAGCTCCAGCTTTTGGCCCGTGTAGTCTTCAATAGGATTAATCTCGGCAAAAATCTCGCCGAGACCAGTCTCTACAAACTCACGGAACGAACTAAGCTGGTGCTCAATCAAATTTGGCAACTCAACAGCTGTGTCTGCCTTGGTAAAAAACACACGCTGAGATGCAGCACTTGAGCCCTTACTCATCTATGCACGCTCCCTTGGATTTAGATTAGTGGGTTGATAGGATTTTGGCGCCCGAAGATCCTCTAAGTGGTGTGTCCTGGTGAGGTGCCAACCTCGGGGACACAAAGAACCCAACTTACTCAACTTCTTAAAGAGCTATTATGGGGAACAAAGTATAGTGTTGTCAAGAATAAATTCACCTGAAGGGACGAGGGGCGGCACGAAGCCGCCGCCTCTTGATGTCCCCGTTTAACGTCAGCGCCTGCGATTTCGCCTTCTGGGCGGAGACAGACGGTAGATGTGGATGGATGCGTAGCCGCCGATCACGTGCGCCAGAACAGAGGTCGGCTGGCGGGTGCCGGTCGGAAAGCCGTACATGACGTGCGTGTCATCGCTCAGACCCAGCAGCCTCGTCAGCAGTGCCTGCGACGCGTAACTGGGCGGAAAGATGGTTACGTTGGCCGCACTTCGGAACGAAGCATCGGAGCCGGCCGCGCGCACCTCGGGGTACGCCTCTTCGATCGAACCCCACTGTGCATTGGGGAGGCCCTTGATCTCCAGGATCTTGCTGGTGTCGATCGGCGCGCCGAGGCGATACCGCACGACTTCAATCGTCACAGTCTCAACTCCTTCATCGGGGGACAGAAGATAGTTTTACAGGACGAAGGATGGGTCGTCAAGGATTAGGCGTGCAGCAAAACGTCGTCGACGATACCGTACTTCTTGGCTTCTTCAGCGGTCATGTAAAAGTCCCGCTCCATGTCTACATGGATCTTCTCGGCTTTTTGGCCAGTGTTTTTAGCCATAATGTCCTCGAGCAGCTTCTTGAGACTCAAAGCCTCCTTGAGGTCGATCTCTTGGTCAGTGACCTTGCCGCGAGTACCACTTGATGGCTGGTGAATCATAATTTTGCTGTGCGGCAACGCAAATCGCTTGCCCTTTGTGCCTGATGCGGCCAAAACTGCTGCGGCGCTTGCGGCTAGGCCGGTCACAATGGTCTGAACATCAGGCTTGATGTAGTTCATTGTGTCAAAAATTGCCAAACAGTCATAGACGCTGCCGCCTGGGCTGTTGATGTAGAAGTAGATGTCCTTTTTAGGATCCTCGTAAGCCAGGTGCAGCAACTGCGCGATGATAATGTTAGCCGTGACCGGGTTAACTTCGTCGCCCAAAAAGATGATGCGCTCCTTGAGCAAGCGGCTGTAGATATCGTAAGCTCGCTCCCCCATGCTGGTCTTTTCGATTACCGTTGGTACAAGATAGTTCATGCTTGGCTTGTTCATAGTGCTCAGTATAGGCTTTTGGCACTCGACACGCAAGAGTGCTAGGTCGTTGACAAGATAAGACTCTTCCCCTATAAATAGTGGGTCATTCCCGACAACGCACGACTGGAGGAACTGTGTTCCGTTCCCGTATCACCCGACTGTTGGTCGTGGGTGCGGCCGCTCTGGCCTTCGGCACCGCCTGCGCGGCCCCTGGTGGCAGCTCCGGCAGTACCGACACGACTGCCAGCAGCTCGGCGGCCCCCGAGGACGACGTCGTCCAGGGCGCCGCGAAGATCGCGGTCGACCTCATGAAGCCGCAGGTGCAGTCGTACCTGACCAGCCTGGGCTTCACGTCCGTCACCGTCGACAGCGAGATGGAGGGCGGCAAGGCCATCGTCTGGGCCACCGTCAGCCTGCCGCAGCTCACGAGCGGCTGCAAGCTGGAGTACGAGACGGAGGCGACCAACCTGAAGGTCTACTTCGACGAGGTCATCACGCCGGAGAAGCCGGCCGGTGTCGAGGTCAAGGGCGCGGCGCGCAACACCGTGTCGCCGCTGAGCGCGTTCAACTACGTGCTCGCCAACCACCCGAAGTGCCTCGTGCCGAAAGCGAAGGCGCCGGCGAAGTAGCTCGCGGCTGAGCTGCTCGGGATAACGAAGAGGCGGGCGGAGGCCTTTGATGGCCCCGCCCGCCTCGACGAGTTTTGACTGAAATTATTTAGTGTTGAGTTCGATCAAGCGATCAACTGTCTTCTCAGTAATAATGCGGTTTGCAAGGTCGCGTCGAGCCTCTGGAGTGTCCAACTGCTCGCGGAACTTGGCGTCGCCACCGTAACGAGTCAGCATGTCGCTCAGACGCTCGTTGAGCTCTTCCATGCTGACATCGATGCTTTCGACCTTGCTCAGCTCAGCCAAAGCCAGGCCAACTTGCACGCGGCGGATCGCCTGCTCGCGCAGTTCGGTCTTCTTCCATTCTTCTTCGCTCACACCTTGCTGTTCAAGGTACTGCTGCAAAGTCATACCACGGTACAGCAGATTCTGCACAAAGTCGCGCTCGATGCTCTGCATCTGGTCGTCGATCAATACTTCAGGAGTCGGGATCTCACTCCCCTTCACCAGCTGCTCAACCAATTGGTCGCGGAGCTTGTCGAGGGCTTCGCGCTCGTGCTGGTCAGTCAGTTCACGACGGATGTCGGCTTTGAGCTCGTCAACCGTCTTGAACGGGCCAGCCTTTGCGGCAAATTCGTCGTTCAGCTCAGGTAGGACAACTTCGTTGACCGACTTGATGTCGACGCCGAATGTTACCTTCGCGCCAGCGAGTGGTGCGTGGTGATAGTCTTTAGGGAATGTCAGTGGCAGGTCGAGGTGGTCGCCAGCTTTGTGGCCAACCAGGCCTTCCTCGAAACCAGGGATAAAGCTGCTGCTACCGAGGGTAAGTGGGTATTCGCGGCCAGTTGCACCAGCGACGTCTTCGCCCTTTTCGTCCTTACCAACAAAGTCGATGATAACTTCGTCGTCATTCTTTGCGGCGCGGTCGGCTGCCTTCTTTTCGGCCATGCCTTGACGCATGCGCTCAACAACTTCGTCGACGTCAGTGTCGACAACGTCAGCGACGTCTTTCTTGGCTTTCAGACTCTTGTAGTCGCCAAGCTTGATTGCAGGCAGAATTTCGACGTCAGCCTTAAATTCCATGACCTCGCCAGGAACGTACTTGGTGATGTCAATCTTTGGGCGGTCGAGTGGCTGGAGCTGTTCGCCTTCCAGAATCTCAATCATGAACGCGTTAACAGCGTCTTCGGCAACTTCCATGCCGAGTGCGTTCGGGTCGAGGTGCTTCTCGGCAACGTTGGCTGGGACTTTACCTTCGCGGAAGCCAGCTACTTTGACTTTTTTGCTCAAGCGAGCGACGGTTTCTTTTTTGATCTTGGTTAGGTCGGCAGCATCGAGAGTGACCTCAAAGGCAACCTGGGTGTCGGATGTATTGGTACGTGTGTGCTTCATATCTTTGTCATTATACTTATTTAAATCTGTTTTAACAGCTTAAGCGGCGTTACAGGTCGTCGCCGTTGCGGTAGTCTTTGATTTCGACAATCACGCGCTCGATGGACAGCTTTTGCTCTTGCTCGCGGGCAACGTCCTTGAGGGGGTAAATCTCTTCGGCGAGTTCTTTTTCGCCGACAAATAGCATGAATGGAATCTTCTTCTTTACGGCAGTTTTGATCTGCTTGTCGAGCTTGCGACCAGTGATGTCGACTTCAACGTTAACGCCTTCGTCGCGGAGTTTCATTGCCAGCTTTTGGGCGGCTTTGAGCGCCTTGCCGAGAACGACAAGGTAAACTTCGGTTGTTGAGTCGAACTTTGGCAGCAAGTCGTGGCTACGCAGGAAGTCTTCCATAGTCGTAGCGCCTGGCGCCATACCAACGGTCGGTACCGGCTCTACGCCAAACAGGCCGACGAGTCCGTCGTAGCGACCACCGCCAAACATTGCGCGGCGGTTGTCTGGGTGATTATCGAACACTTCAAAGACGATGCCGGTGTAGTAGTCGAACCCGCGCATCAGGGCGATGTCAAAGACTGCGTTGCTGACGCCGTGTTCGCGGAGTAGCGTAAACAAATATTGCACTTCCTGAACAGCGCTGGAGTCCAGCAGTTCCTTTGGCAGCTCGCTCATTGTCTTGGCGCTCAGCAGTGTCGCAATTTTTTTGAGGCCTTCCTTGACCCTACCTTCGTCAAAGATTTCAGAGGCGCGGTCGCGGAATTCCTCGTGCGTGATCTTCTCTTTTTTGTCGAAGAGCTTGATCATGAGTGAGCTCTGGATGACGTCCAGGCCTAGGTACTCGGTCATCACAAAGTTGATTAGCTTGCGGCTGTTGACCTTGATGGTATACATCTTGTGGGTCGCGCCAAAGGCTCGCATGATCGTGTCAGCCATGGTGATAATCTCGGCTTCAGCATCAAGCGTGTCAACGCCAAAAATATCAGTATTGAGCTGCCAAAACTCGCGCTCACGGCCACGCTGTGGGCGTTCGTAGCGCATAAAGTTAGCGATAGAATACCAGCGCACAGGGTATGGAAGCTCCTGACGCTTGGCGGCAACCATGCGACTAACACTCGGGGTCATTTCTGGGCGGATGACAATATTGCGGCCACCGCGGTCAGTAAACTGATAGGTCTCGTCGTTAATTAAGTCTTGACCGCTTTTTGCTGCGAACAGCTCGAACGGTTCAAGCATCGGTGCATTGTAATCTTCGTACCCGAATCGCTCCGAGACGGTGCGCCAGGTTTGAAAGATGTAATTTTGAACGCGTTTGTCTTCTGGGTAGAAGTCGCGCGTGCCTCTATAGGGGCTCGTTGATAAGTGTGCCATGAGTAATCTCTTTTGAACTTCCTTGATTATAACAGATGTGTAAAGTGTAGCTTTTAATGTGACGGCGAGATCTTATGACTCCAGACATTCAGCAGCCACATAAGCATCAGCAAAAAGATAATCATGACACCGCTGGCCGGATAGAACCGTCGATTCCAGCCGCTGACAGGTTTGTGCTTCTTGTACAGCGGTGTCTTGCTGCCCAATAAGTGAAGCGTGTGCATCAGTGACACCACAATAATTGCACAGACAGACAACCCAACAACAGCAATACCGATACTAAAGACCGGCTGATAGTTGGCTGTTTTGAGAAATTCGTTGAGCTGTTGCACATACGTATTATAGATGAGTTCACGCGAACGGCCCACACGAAAACACCTCGCAAAGGTGCTTATCTTTTGATACTGTTATATGTAAATGGACGTGCAAAACGCACATTCGGGGAAAGCTCGGGGAACATGCCTAGGAAACGACTTGTTATAACGCTGGTGATCGTAGTCATTCTTGCGATTGGTGGGTATTTTGTGTACCAGCAGATTTCGAGCGCCCAGCAAAAACAAACGTACGAAGCCTCTTCCGATAAAGTCGCTGACGACTTTTTAAACGCGGTTATAGCTCAGAATCCGCAAGGTATGATGGCCACCATGAGCACCGACATGCGCTCTAATTACAGCGAAGGCTACTGGAAAACTTCTCTGCTCACAACCCTTCAGGGCTATAAAGGCTGGCCGACCCAACACTTTAAAGGCGCCGTGCAGCCAGCGAGCGCCGATGTGCCCAATCGCTATGACGAACGATTTAACCAGCAAGCAACGCTGTACCAATACGACTTCAAGCTCGACACCTCAACCTATCGGCTATCAATTG
>DATEFF010000026.1:0-3749 GCA_035280785.1 Saccharimonadales bacterium (SeqCode) | reverse complement strand
GTAGAGAAGCCAACGGGCATCGCCGCGAGCGGTGTTGCGAACGACAAACGGCTCTTTGTTCTGAGCCAAAGCGGCAAGGTTAACGTCGTGAACGGCAGTGGTACTGTCGTAACAGAGCCATTCCTGGACGTGAGTAGCCTTGTGTCATTTGGCGGTGAAGCTGGTCTGCTGGGCATGGCGTTCTCGCCGAAGTACGCCACCGACGGTTACTTTTACGTTAACTACATCGACAAAGACCTCAACACGGTCGTGGCTCGCTACAAAGTCAGCAGCGACGAGAACACTGCTGACGCATCTAGCGCCCAAGTCATCCTCAAGCTCAAGCAACCGTACCAAAACCACAACGGCGGCGCATTGGCATTTGGTCCTGACGGCTACTTATACATTGCCTTTGGTGACGGCGGTTCTGCCGGTGACCCGCACAAGTACGGCCAAGACATGAGTACATGGTTGGGCAAGATCCTGCGCATCGACGTTTCGACACTGCCGTACAAATCTCCAGCCGACAACCCATTCGTCACGACAGCAGGCGCCAAGCCAGAAATCTGGTCAACTGGTCTGCGCAACCCGTGGCGCATCAGTTTTGACTCCAAGACACACGAAATGTACATTGCCGATGTTGGCCAGGGCGAGATCGAGGAGATCGACGTCGAGGCGGCAGGCAAGGGCGGCAACAGCTACGGCTGGCGCTGTTACGAGGGTGAAAAAGAATTCAAAACAGACGGATGCCTCACTCGCGACAAGTACGTCTTCCCGGCGCTTAGCTATGACCACAAAGAAGGTCGCTGCTCTGTCACCGGTGGCTACGTCTATCGCGGCGTTGCCTATCCTGACCTGACGGGCAAGTACTTCTACGGCGACTACTGTGGCGGCCAGGTTTACTTTATGGAAAAGAAAGACGGCAAGTTTAGCGCGACAAAAGCCATCGACACTCCGTACAAGATCAGTACGTTTGGCCAGGACAACGCTGGCGAGCTCTACCTCGCAGACTACGTTTCGGGTGCAATTTACCGCATCCAAGACGCCCAATAGCTCGGCTCTTTCGGGTATACTGGACGTGGAAAGGAATTATTAGATATGACAGATAACAAGACATACCACGAGGAATTCAAAGTCAGCGGCGAAGACCTGCTGAAGCGCGTTAAGGAGCTGATTGCCGAGGGCAATGTCCGACGCATCACCGTAAAGGGCAAAGACGGCAAGACTATCGTTGAGATGCCACTTACCGTCGGCGTCGTTGGCGCCGTGTTGGCTGCGCCACTCGCTGCTATTGGCGCAATCGCTGCGTTGGTCACAGAGTGCACCATCACCGTTGAGCGCGAAAAGAAGTAGCTTACTGGACGATCACCGTTCCGGTTTCGCTTGGGTCAAGGGCATTGTGGTAACCCCACCTGCCCTTTTGACTTAGGTAGACCTTTTTACTTTCGCCTGGCTGAATAACGCCAGCGTTGAGTTCGGGGTTGCCGGTGTGGTCGGGGTAGGGGTCGGACATAAATTGCAGCGTGCGAACAGAACGGTTGCGGATACGAATGTAGTTGTTTACGGTGGCGGTGCTGAGGTTTGGTTCAAACCCTTGGCCGGTGTAGGTTACGGTGGCCGCGACATCGTCTTCTTGGATGGCGTTCAGATTGGGCTGCCTGTTGGCGCTGGTACTGCCATCTGTTTGGCTGTTTTGACTGTTAACGCCAACAATAGCGATGGCTCCAAATAGAATCAGAGCGACAATCGCCCCAATAGCTATTTTGACGGTTCCATTCATATGTCTAATGATTGTGTAGGTGAGGTATGATGTCAAGTAGACATGAGCATGATGAATAAGGAATTTATGAGGTCAGCACTTGTGCCGAGTGCGTGGGCGCTGAGTGTTGTTGTGTTCGCACTTGCGGTTATGGTGTGGGGGCAAAATGTCGCATGGAACGTCACCGAGCTCTCGACATACTCGTGGTTTCCACTGTTTGGGCTCGTTGCCTTTAGCCTTATGTGGGGTCACTACGTTGTAACGGCCACAAGAGTGGCGGTAGGAGGCGATGGGGACGCGCTCAAGCCGTATTACCGTGTGACCAGCTGGATCGTGCTGATTGCCCTCCTCCTGCATCCTGGGCTGCTTATCTGGCAGTTATGGGCCGATGGCTTCGGACTACCGCCTATGAGCTACCTGACGCATTACGTGGCGCCTGAGCTTGGCTGGGTGGCGATATTGGGTACGGTCAGCCTGCTAGCGTTCCTGGCGTACGAATTGTGGCGTTGGTTCGACAAGAAGCCGTGGTGGCGCTGGGTGAGTTGGGCGAGTGAGTTCGCGATGCTGGCAATCTTTTATCACGGGTCGCGGCTTGGAGCCGAGCTGCAAGTCGAGTGGTTTCGGGCTTTATGGCTTTTGTATGGCGCTACTTTGGTGATTTCTTTTGCGTACTTGCATTGGTCGGCGTATCGCAAAAAGAATGACCCTGAGCCTTGGCGGACAAGAGGCGCGGTTATCGGGAATGTTGTGACCGCCATCGGCGTGGCTGCTCTGCTGGCAGTTTTGATTTCATAAATAAGTTCATGGAGTGCGGCGGCCAGGGGAATCCCCCGACCGCACGCGCACCTGTTACCATCCCGGCGGTAGGGCTGCGAAGCCCTGTTCGAACGCCGTTCGCCACCGCTGCGGGTATTCCACGAAGCCGACGTGCGTCGTTTCGGGGACCTTGATGAGCGTGATGTTGCCGAAGACCGACTTCCATTTGTCGGCGGTCGGCTTGACCACACCATCGTGCTCGGACTGCATGTAGATCAGCGGGATGTCGCGGAATTGGTTTCTTCCGTACTCCCGA
The DNA here is from genome assembly GCA_035280785.1 of Saccharimonadales bacterium (SeqCode). Lineage (GTDB taxonomy): Bacteria > Patescibacteriota > Saccharimonadia > Saccharimonadales > EFPC-124 > DATEFF01. The sequence continues at coordinate 939 of DATEFF010000026.1, read as the reverse complement.
TGGTTCACGATGTAGCGGATCTGGCCGGCCCAACCCGACAGCGGGTAGTTGCGGCTGGCCTCGTAGTGGGCCTTGAGCTGGGCGTCATTGACGTCCTGGCCCAACATGTACCTCGGCGGCGGTTTGAAGCCGAAGTGCCAGAAGAGGTCCGTGCCCCACCAGCTGGTGACGGGTCCGGGGTAGAGGAAGGTTGCGACGTTGACGGCGTTGTCTCGGTCGTACAGGTCTTCCTCGGTCTGTGGCACGTCCTGCATCATGACGACGAATTCGAGCTTGTTGCCCTCGACGCGATCGAAGTCGATGACATCGGTCGCCAGCAAGCCACCCCCGGACGCTCCGTCCAGGATGACTCGCTTGTAGCCGCCGTCGATCAGTAGTCGGTAGGTGTCGTAGGCGGTGACGCCTCCGTCAAATCGGTTGGGGTTGTATTCGACCACGATCACGTCGCCGTGCTTGCCCCAGAGGTCCCGGAGTGCTGCGGAGTGTGTCGTGCCCGAACTCTGGACGCCCGTGAAGAACACGAACGCCGTGGTGGACGTATTGCTGTAGCGCTCGATGCGCTGAGGGTGCTGGTCCACGAAGAAGTGGTTTGCAGCACCGTCGAACAGCAGCGTCCATCCCAGCAACGCCAGGAGGCCGTAGCCAATCACCTTGCGGATGATCTTGAACGCACCGCTGATCACACTGACCTCCTTTGGTCGGTGGGGGATGGGAAGGTGCGAATGAACTATATAATGTTTGTGTTTTTAAAGCAATACCTTCTTGAGAATAAATAACAGATGTAGTGCTTGTGCTTAAACTATTGACAAATATTGCATAATATAGTATTATTCCCACGTACTAAAAACGGCCACCTGTCAAGAGTTCGGGTGACCAGGGAAGGAGACCATACGATGAGTAAGGTTAAAGTACTAATGAGTGCAATCAGCGCCGGTGTCG
>DATEFF010000025.1:0-20987 GCA_035280785.1 Saccharimonadales bacterium (SeqCode) | reverse complement strand
CTGACAAGACGCGCGAAGACGCCAGCCCGGCCGGCGAGCAGTTCAAGGCGGGCGAGCTGTATGCGCAGAAATCTGAATTTATTAGGCATTTCAAACAAGCGGGGTTGCAATTGCCTGTCATGCACAAAGCGTGGTTTAGCGATTTAACACTAGATGATATGCCGCAGAAGATATCGTTTGCGTTTCTGGACGGCGACTTTTACGGGTCGATTCACGACAGCCTCAAACTTGTGTGGCCACGGCTGGCTAAGGGCGCGATCGTCATTGTCGATGATTACCAGTCCGAAGCCTTGCCAGGCGCAAAACGCGCCGTTGATGAGTGGCTTGTGACTCATCCGGCGCGTTTACAAGTTGCGACTAGTTTGGCAATTTTGCGGCCCTAAGCCTATGCGGCTGGGGAAGGAGTGGCTTTATCGTCGCCAGCGTGGTGCTTCAGCGGGATTTCCTTGATGAAGAAGCTGATGACAAATGCGATAGCCATGAGGCCGGCAGATAGCAGGAAGATTTGGGTGATCGAGCTGCTTAGTGCTGACTGTAATGTCGAGACAAGGTGATGGAATGCGCCCAACATTGTGTCGCGAACGCCGGCTGGCAGATGCGCCAGGCTGGCCTCGATAGCGTGCTTGCCTTGCTCGCTTAGAATGCCCTGAACAGAGTTGACGTCGATGTTTTGGAACTTATCGCCCTGACCGTTTGCGCTGGCCATTTTGACAAAGGCGTCATCTTGGATTCCGGCGAGCTTTTGGCTCAGCGCGCCGTTGAGGATTGTGCCCATGATGGCTACGCCAACGGTGCTACCGACGCTGCGGAACATTTGCATAGCTGCCGTTGAAGTGCCGATATCTTTCTGGTGGAAAGAGTTTTGGACGGCGAGGTTCAAGAGTGGCATGCCAACACCAAGGCCGAGGCCGGTGACGACCATGCGCCATGCCATGTCAAAGTACGTGCTTTGTGGGGTCAGGCTTGTCAGTGTGAAGATACCAGCAACGGCAACACCCATGCCAGTGATCAAAATTGCTTTGTAGCGACCAATGGCGCTCACGACACGACCCGAGATTGCGCTGGCAACAGTTAACCCAAGTACCATCGGTAGCATGATGATGCCGGCGTTTGTGGCGCTAAAGTTCAGAACGTCCTGTGCAAATAGTGGGATGTAAATGATGGCGCCAAACATGCCAATACCGAAGATGAAAATCAGAATTGCAGCAACGCTGAAGACTGGATTCTTGAAGAAGCTGAGGGGGAGGATTGGGTCCTTAGCTTTGCGCTCAACCAGCAGGAAGCTGACGATCAGTGTGATTGCAGCGGCAAACAGGCCGATGATTTTTGGCGAATCCCATGCCCAATCTTTGGTCCCGCCCAGCGATGTCGCCAGGATCAGCGAGCCCAGACCGCCGGTTAGCAGCAGCGCGCCAAGATAGTCGATGGAGTGTTTTACCTTAGCCACGATAGTCGGCAAGTAGCGGGCGATCATGCTAAAGGCGATGATGCCGATTGGTACGTTAATGTAGAACGTCCAGCGCCAGTCGGTCGTCATGTTTAGGAAGCTGTGGCCATCTGTTAGCCAGCCGCCCAGCAGTGGTCCAACGACCGAGCTCAGACCAAAGACTGCCCCAAAAATGCCCATCCATTTGCCGCGTTCGGCAGGGACAAACAAGTCACCAATAATAGAGAAGGCGTTGGCAAATAAGATGCCGCCACCGATACCTTGCAGCGCGCGGAAGGCAATGAGCTGGTCGATGTGCTGCGAAACGCCGGCCAACATCGAGCCCAAAACGAAGATTACAATACCGCTCATCAACAGTTTGCGGCGACCGTAAATGTCGCTAAGCTTACCGGCGATTGGTACGGTCACGGTTGATGCCAGCAGGTATGCCGTGACAACCCAGCTGAGTTTTTCGAGTGCGTTGAACTCGGTCAAGATCTTTGGTAGCGCCGTGCCAACGATTGTCTGGTCGAGCGCCGCCAGGAACAATCCCGACATAACGGCAATCAGGACGATGACCTTTTCGCGTTTTGATATGTGATGGAACATCTGGCTAGTCCTCCTTTTTACTTTGTTGGTTATCTTGGGATTCGCTGACGACCTCGCGGATTTGGTCAAAGTCCGCGCTGAGTTTGTCGAGCCATTCCTGAATACCGTCCATTGGCAGCATTACGACGGCGCTTTTGCCACGCATAAGCAAGACGACTTTGTCGCCTGGCTGGATGTTGAGTTCGTCGCGGATCTCGAGTGGGATGACGATTTGGCCTTTTGTGCCAACAGTTGCCACCGAAAGAGAATGCATTGGTTGTAATGGTCCCATAATGCCTCGGTATGATTAGTTATACTGTTCATACCTTAGTCCTGGGTGCTATATAATGTCAAGCACAAACAAAAACTGCCCGAAAATCGAGCAGTTTTTGGTGTGCTGGGCTTGAAATTACCAGCTGCGCTGACGGAAGCTGTTGAAGCCGCCACCGTTGCCGTTGCCGCCACGAGAGCCGCCTTGTGGGCGGTCAGGGCGCTCGGTCTTAGGACGAGCTTCATTCACTACCAATGCGCGGCCGCCAAAGTCTTGGCCGTGGAGAGCTTCGATGGCTTTCTTAGCCTCGTCGTCGTTCTCAAATTCTACAAACCCAAAGCCCTTTGAACGACCGGTTTCGCGGTCGCTGATCAGGCTAACAGAAGTAACAGTACCATGGGCGCCAAATAGCTCCTTCAGGTCCTCTTCACTTGTGTTGTAGGGCAAGTTTCCAACATAAAGTTTCACGTGTTTGAAATACCTACTTAAAATCTTTCTCTAACAGGACGACCACTCAATGTACTTAGGGTCGTTTTTTGGAATCCAAAAACTTTCGCCAGCACATATATAAGACCTGCCTAAGGGTACATTATCGACTAAACATTAGGAAAGTCAATGACATTACTGCTTCAATTGGCATTTTTGGCAGTAGCCGGTGAGTTCAATGACATGGCCGAGGGCTAGGAAGCTGCGCTCTTTGGCGATCCGGCTAAGGAGCTTTTCGAGCTCTGGATCAACGATGTCGATGCTAACGCCGCAGTGCTGGCACGAAGCGTGGTGATGGTGCGGGGTGAAGATTTCACTGAGCTCAATTTGGCTCTTGAACCCATGCCAAATACGGTTCACGACCCCGAGTCGCTCAAAGAGTGTGACGGTTCGGTAGGTTGTGGCGCGGTCGATAGTCGGCGCGCAGGCTCGGGCTAGTTCGGTCGCTGTTGTCGGGCCGGATTTTACGAGCTGCTCGAAGACTGCTTGGCGAGGAGTTGTGTAGCTATTTCCAGAATCTTTCAGGATTTCTTTGAAGCGATCGATCATATTTGCAATTATAGCAATCTTGCAACTAAATCGCGAAAAGCTTGCGTACGGTTTGCGCAATTTTATGCACATGGTGTGTAAAAACTGGGGAAAATGTGGATTTAGTGTGGATAGGTAATTTTTGCGGATCTGTCGCGCTATATTTTATAGAGTGAAGTTATACACAGCGTTGAGGTGAACAGAGAGTAAACCTCTTGTGCTTCTTGCGGAAAGTGAATATAATTTTTTCTGAGAGAGAGTTCGAAACAAAAAGTTTCTTCACAGAGGTGGTGGATAACTTGGAGCAACAAAACACTAATTTTCAGAGTGTTTCTGGGCAATCTTCGTCCCCAGGTATTGCTCCTGCACCCCAAAATCCTCAACCAGCAATCTATCAAGCCCAGTTTTCTCCAGAACGTCAACAGCCAATGCTGCAATCGCCGGTCCCTGCGGCACCAGCACCGACGTTCTACACGCCGACCCCTGCACCAACTCCGCAGCCACCTCAACCACAGCAACCTGCGCCCCCTGAGGACGACGGGCCTGATGACGACGGCTGGCGAAGTGTTCGTTTGTCACCGGCGGCAAAGCGAATTGCAATTATCGTCGCGGCGATCTTGGTTCTTTTAGCGGCAGGCATCACCGGGTTTGTCCTGTGGCGCAACGCCCAGCAGACAACCGCTCAAGATCCAGTAAGCTCGGCAATCAGTTTTGACATCCAACAACTGCCGCTGAACGAGATTAGCTCCGGCGCCTTGCCGACCATCCAAGGCTCCCGCAAGATGAGCATTAACGGCCAACTTGAGGTGAAGAGCTCGCTGATTATCGCGCCAACCGGCCAACCCACCAGCGCTGTTGCCGGCCAAATCTACTATGACCAAGACAGCAACGTCCTGAGCTACTTCAACGGGACCGAGTTTGTGAACGTCGTGACCGCCGACAAGACGGTTACCGACATCGGCGGCGTGACGGGCAGTATCACCGTTGGCTCAGGGCTGAGTTCGGTTGCTGGCCAGCTAACGAACACTGGCGTTATTAGCCTTCAGACCTCTGGTCCATTGACGAGCAGCGGCGGTCAAAACCCGAATGTTACATTTGCTGACGGCAATACGAACGGCCAGTTCTGGCAGTGGGATGGCGACTCGTGGGAGCTCGCGAGCCTGCCGCAAAGCACGACACAGCCTCCGAGCGGTGGTGATGGTGGTGACGGCGACACGATTATCGGTAACGAAGTAACAGATGTTATTACTGGCGGCGGCTTGATCCTCCGCGGCGCTGCGACAGCGGCCGACCCGCTAAAGGTCAGCCTAGAAGCTTGTGCCATGAACGAGGTCCTGAAGAGCAACGGCAACGGCGGCTGGGTGTGTGGCACCGACGCCGGTGGCGTGAGCTACGCTGCGGGCAACGGCCTGAACCTCGACGGTGGCACTGGTACATTCTCGGTCAACAGCCCAACCTGTGGCGGCACCGACAAGTTGCAGTGGAACGGCAACGCGTTTGTGTGCTCGCCAGATGTTGATACCAACACGACCTACACGGCTGGCACTGGCATGAACTTAACCGGCACGACATTTAGCAACACCGGTACGCTGAGTGTAACGGGTTCGGGAGCGATCACGAGCAGTGGCGGTCAAACGCCGAACCTCACTTTCGCAAACGGCACAACAGCTGGCCAGTTCTGGCAGTGGAACGGTAGCGCATGGGTGCTGGCACTTCTGTCGGGTGCGGCAGACACCGTTGTTGGTAACGAGGTCTTGAACGCAACTTCTGGGCAGGGCCTGGCACGATCTGGCTCTGGCACGGCACTCGACCCATTCACACTCGGCCTCCAAAGTTGTACTGACGGTCAGATCCTCAAAAACACCGGCGGTACTGGTTGGGCGTGTGCGGCAGACGGTACGGGCGGTGGCATCAGCTACACGGCTGACGGTCAGGGCATCGAGCTGACCGGCACGACGTTTGGCTTGGAGCTCGATAGTACCAGCCTGAGCAAGAGTGCGACCGGCCTGAAGCTCAATACTGCCAACGTCAACACATGGACTGGCACGCAGACGTACGGTGCAGGCCTGGTTGTGAGCGCCGGCCAAAGCGTTACGCTTAACGGCGACGTTATTACCGACATGACAGGCACTGGCCTGACGGTTGCGGGTGGCTCGCTTCAGACGACATTGGGCGTATCGGTCGACCTGGGCAGCGAGGTTGTTGGTACGTTGCCAATCGCAAATGGCGGCACCAACCTCACATCGCTGGGCACTGCGCACCAGCTACTTGGCGTTAATGGCGCTGGCAACGCACTGGAATATAAGAACATCGGGTCGTTGATCGGCGGCGGCACGGGCATTTCCGTCAGCGGCACAAACACCGTGACAATCAGCAATTCGGGTGTTTTGAGCGTTGCGGGTTCGGGCCCAATCACGAGCACTGGCGGCCAGGCTCCGAGCGTGACATTCGCCAGCGGTACATCGAGCGGCCAGTTCTGGCAGTGGAACGGCAGCGCCTGGGCATTGGCCTTCCTGCCTGCCGAGCAAGACGCAGTCATTGGCAACGAAGTTGTTGGCGGCACAGGTAGCAACTCTGGTTTGACCCGAACTGGCACTGGCACAGGTGGCAACCCTTACACCTTGGCGGTCAACACTGGCAGCGGCCTGCAAGTCACGAGTAATGCAATTGGCGTCAACAGCCCAACCTGTAGCGGCACCGACAAGTTACAGTGGGATGGCAGCGCGTTCGTCTGTTCTGCCGATGTCGACACCGACACAAACACGACATACTCAACTATTAGTAACGGCGGGCTGCGGCTGGTTGGCACTCAGTTTGGCCTGGGTGTTTGTAGCGCTGGCCAGCTACTGAAGGCGACGGCCACAGCCGGTGAGTATGCTTGTGCAAACGACGCCGACACCGACACGAACACATCGTACTTTGCTGACGGTAACGGTATTGAACTGACCGGCACGACATTCGGTCTGGAACTCAACGGCACTAGCCTGAGCAAGAGCACGGCCGGCCTTACGCTGAACCTCACAAACGCGAATACGTGGACTGGCACGCAGACATTTAACGCCGGCGCGACAATTGGTTCTGGCCAAACATTGACGGTGAACGGCGATGCATTTACCGATTTGACTGGCACTGGCCTCACTATTAATACAGGATCGCTCCAGGCGACATTGGGTACCTCTGTTGACCTAACGACCGAAGTTGTTGGTACGCTGCCAGTTGGCAATGGCGGCACTGGCCTGACTGCACTTGGTACGTCTAATCAGCTACTCGGCGTAAACTCCGGCGGTACGGCGCTTGAATATAAGAACCTTAGCTCAATTTTGAGCGCTGGTACGGGTATCGGCCTTACGGGAACAAACAGTGTAACCGTAAGCAACACAGGCGTTTTGAGCGTCAACACATCTGGCCCAATCACAAGCACCGGTGGCCAAGCGCCAACGCTGACATTCGCAAACGGCGACACCGCTGGTCAGTTCTGGCAATGGGATGGCGACTCATGGGAGCTAGCAAGCTTGCCGACCGAGCAAGACGCAGTCATCGGCAACGAAGTCACGAATGTGACCGGCAGCAACTCTGGCTTGGTCCGCTCTGGCGCCGGCACTGCTGGCAACCCATACACGCTGGCTGTAAACCCAGGCAATGGCCTACAGGTGACAAGTAACGCGCTTGGCATCGACAGTCCAACATGTACGACGAACGAGAAATTGTTGTGGGATGGTACAGACTTTGTGTGTGCGGCCGACGCCGACAGTGACACAAACACGACATACTCAACTATTAGTAACGGCGGGCTGCGCTTGGTTGGCACGCAGTTTGGCTTGAGCGTCTGTGCGGCCGGCCAGATACTGAAGGCGACAGCAACAAGCGGGGAATACACCTGTGCTGACGACACCGACTCTAACACGACATACTCGGCTGATGGTCAGGGTATCGAGCTGACTGGCCAGACATTTAGCTTAGAGCTGAACGGTACTTCGCTCGCCAAGAACTCGAGCGGTCTGGCCCTGAACCTGGCCAACGCCAACACCTGGACTGGTCGCCCAACATTCGCAGCCGGCGCAACTGTCAGCAACGGCGAGACGCTGACCGTTAACGGCGACGCGTTTACTGACCTGACCGGCACAGGTTTGACAATTAACACCGGCTCACTGCAAACAACGCTCGGCACATCTGTTGACCTAACAAGCGAAGTTGTTGGCACGCTGCCGGTTGGCAATGGCGGTACGGGCTTGACGGCACTCGGCACATCTAACCAGTTGTTGGGTGTGAATTCAGGCGGCACAGCCTTGGAGTACAAGAACCTTAGCTCGCTCCTGACCGCTGGTACCGGCATCGGTCTGAGTGGCACAAACGCCGTGACCGTAACGAACAACGGCGTCTTGAGCGTTGCTGGCTCCGGTCCAATCACAAGCACTGGCGGTCAGACGCCGAACCTTACGTTTGCAAACGGTACAACTGCCGGTCAGTTCTGGCAGTGGGATGGCGATTCATGGGAGCTCGCGAGCCTCCCAGCAGAGCAAGACTCAGTTGTAGGCAACGAAGTCACGAACGTAACCGGTAGCAACTCTGGCTTGGTCCGCTCTGGCTCAGGCACTGGCGTCAGTCCGTACACATTGGCGGTCAACCCAGGCAACGGCTTACAGATTGCCAGCAACGCCCTGGGCATCAACAGCCCGACATGTATCGGCACAGACAAGCTGCAATGGACCGGCACGGCATTCCTCTGTTCTGCCGACACCGACACCGATACTGACACCAACACCACGTATACTGCACTGAGCAACGGTGGCCTGCGACTGGTTGGTACACAGTTTGGCTTGGGTGTTTGTACTCAGAACCAAATCATGAAGGCGACATCTGTGAGCGGTGAGTGGGCTTGTGCTTCTGACACCGATACTGACACCAACACGACCTACACGGCAGATGGCCAAGGTATTGAGCTGACTGGAACGACATTCAGTCTGGAGTTGAACGGTACGACGCTCGCTAAAAGTGCGAGTGGTATTAACCTTAACTTGGCCAGTGCAAATACATGGTCGGCACTCCAGGCGTTCGGTGCTGGCGCGACTGTTTCGGCTGGCCAGACGCTGACCGTTAACGGCGACGCGTTCACAGACCTGACTGGCACCGGCCTGACCATTAGCGGTGGCGCTTTGCAGTCGACATTGGGCACATCTGTCAGTCTGACTACCGAGGTGACAGGCACATTGCCAATCGCTAACGGTGGTACTAACCTGACAAGCCTGGGTGGCGCCAACCAGCTGATGGGCGTCAACTCCGGCGGTACGGCATTAGAATATAAGAACATCGCATCGCTATTGACGGCCGGCACTGGCATTAGCCTGAGCGGCACGACAAATGCGACCATCAACAACACGGGCGTCCTGACCGTCGGCGCATCGGGCGCGCTGAGTAGCACTGGCGGCCAAAACCCAAGCATCACATTCGTAAACGGCTCTTCAACGGGCCAGTTCTGGCAGTGGAACGGCAGCGCTTGGGCGCTATCAAGTGACGTTGGCACCAGCGTCAGCTGTAACGTTGGTGGTAACTTTGCTTGCATGGGCGGCAATACGCCAGGTAGTACCATGACGCTCGGAACCAACAACGCGCAGTCGTTGGCATTTGAAACAAACAATACCGCAGTGGCGACAATCGGCACGGACGGTGCGACGACATTCAAAAACTCTACCAACTCTACGGCGGCATTCCTCATCCAGAACGCCAGCAGTAACAGTGTCTTGAGTGTCGACACTACCACGCCAAACATGCTGACCAACCCAAGCCTGGAAGTTAACACTACTGGCTGGGTAGCTGCGACCGGCAACACGGCTGGCGACCCAACATTGAGCCGCGATACGACGCAGGCATTCTTTGGCGCTGCTTCGCTGAAGATCGCAACTAACGCTGACATTAACGAAGGTGCGCGATACGCCGTAACGTTAGCGCCAAGCACGCAGTACACATTTACCTTCCATGCCAAGGTTGCCACGGGAACCGCCACGACCATCAACTTTGGTCGTGCTGACGTGAGTGGCACAGATATTAACTGTCTAACTGCACAGACGTTAACTGTTAACTGGGCGCGCTACACTTGTACATTCACGACCGGCGGGACAATTACTAACAGCTACCTATACGCAAAGCAAACCGACGCAGCCGCACGCAATATCTTCATTGATGGCATCCAGGTTCAGACGGGCGCAACAGCAACGCCGTATCGTGAGGGCGCGATTGCGATTGCCGCACCAGTAACGATTGGCGCAATTACGCCAACAAGCAGCAGCTACGGTTTGACTATCCGCGGCTATGGCGAGCAAGGGTTGAACAACAACACACTGTTCTCTATCCAGAACTCTGCTGGCATCGACCGCGTAACCTACCACGAGCAGTACGGTCGCTTGAGCGTGACGGGTGGTAATTCATTCTGGGGAAGTGCCGCCATGGAGGTTATTTCGGCCGAAACAACTGCGGTCGGACTCCGTGTCCAGCAGATAAGCAACCAGACAGCTGACGCCTTCCAAGTTCAGAGTTCTGCCCCTGGCTCGCCGGTACGCTTCTCGGTTGGGGCGGGTGACTACACCGACACCAGCGGCACGAAGATGTTTAACACTATTGCGCCAAACTTCAACCCAACCTCAAGCTCGACGGCTACATTTGTAGGCCTGGCGGTCAACCCAATCGTCAACTTCGCTGGCGGTGGTGCGGGTAACTCGACGGCGTTGTTAGTTAACCCAACCTACACAGCGGCTGGTGGTGGCGTGAACAAGCTGATAGATCTCCAGAATGGCGGCACAAGTGTTATGGCTGTTAACCGTACGGGCGCTGTGGTCCACAAGACGACAACCGATTCGACGGCAGGCTTTAATATTGTGGATTCGGGCGACGCAAGTATCTTCGACGTCGACACTATCAACAACCGCGTTGGTATAAACAATGTGACGCCACAAACCGCGTTGGATGTGACCGGTGCGATCCAACAGACGGGTATGTGGACGCCTGACACAGGCGCGAGCGACGCCAACAAGTGGACCAAGCTCGGCACCTGTAGCATTACTGCGCAGTACCAGCTGTGTGCGGCGGTTATTAATATCTTGGGTGGTACAAATGGCAATGCATCGGGCAACACGCAAGCAACTGTGAGCGCCCGAGTGAAGCAGCAGGATGCGCTGGGTAACGTGCCGCTCATAAACATCACAATGAATGGTACAGCTCAGAACATAACCGCATCTGACTTCAAGGCAGTGACCACACAGAACAACGGCGCCGGCACGGTTGTTGAGCTGTGGGCCCGCAACACGACAGCCTTTGAGCGCCTATACTACGCGCCAACACTCAACATCGATACGAACGGTCAGTTTGACTGGACGCCAGAGACGGCCTACGCCGCTGCGCTCCCAGCTGGCACCCAAACAAGCACGGTATACGGCGACATCTACGCCAGCAACATGACAGTCCAGCCGGCCGCGAACAGCCTAACGAGCTTTGTCGTGAAGGCCTCAGTTGGCGGTGGCGGTAACGAAATCATGCGCGTCGACACAACGAACGAACGCGTTGCGATTGGAGTTATCGCCGGTGCGCCATCTGCGAAACTGCACGTCGCAACCGGAACAACTGTTGGCTTGCGAGTCTACAACAGCGGTAGCAGCGATACGCTGCAACTAGCCAACGCCACGGCTGATTTCCTGACTGTTAGTAGCACGGGCGCGACAACGCTCAAGAACACAACCAACAGCACGGCAGCCTTCCGTGTCTTGAACGCTGGTAACGTCGAAATGTTGAGCGTCGACACGACTAACGGCCGCGTCTCGCTGGGCAAGGTCGGTAGTGGTGTGAGTGCTGCTGCCAAACTCTACATCGGCGACTACGGCAGCGGTATCGGCAACGTCTTTATTGGCGAGTCGGCAGAATTCACCGACAGCGATATGTTAGAGCTTCATGGCTTATCCGGTTTGACGTTTACAATGGGCGACTCGCTCGGTGACGAACGAATGCGAATTGATGATGACGGCGTGAATATCTTGGGCACAGGGTCGTTTGGCGCCGGTGGCCGTCTGGAATTTGGCGATGTTGGTAACGCGTCAATTGGTGAGTGGGGTACTGGCGACACTGACGCCTTGCAGTTGAACGGCCGACTTGGCGTCTACATGTCATACAACGATACTGATCGAGTCAAGCTGGACGCTGCCGGCCTGACAATTGCTGATAACATTGGCACACCGACAAAACAGTACCGCATGCGCACTAACGGCGGCTCATTGGACTTCGAAGCTGGTGGCGCTAACATGTACTTCAGTAACTGGAGTGGCGCAGACTTTACGGGCACGCAGTACACTGGCTTGATCCTCTACAGCGGACAGTCACGCATGGACGTTAAGAGCAGTTACACCTACTTCACCCCAACCACCAACCCAGCAGGCGACTTGGTTGACTTCAACCGTACAAACGCCGGCACGCTGCTTGGCTTTGCGCTGAACGGCACGATTCAGGGTGGTATCTCGATCAGTGGTACGACAGTCAGCTACAACGCCTTCACAGGCTCTCACTACACCTGGAGCGAGCAGAACCTGGAGCGTGGCGAGTTGGTCCGCATGACTGGCGACAACAAGACCCGACCAGGCCAAGAGGATTCGACCGAGCCAACCTACGGCGTCGAGCGCACAACGACCGCCAACGACCCAGCCGCCATGGGTACATTCCTTGGTCGCGTGAACCCAGAGCTGCCATTCGACTACTACGACAATGCGAACTTGGTCGCGGCTGTCGGTAACGGTGACATGTGGGTTGTAGATGACGGTCAGAATGTCCAGGCTGGCGACTTCCTGATCAGCTCCGACACAGCCGGCCACGCCATGAAGGACGAAGGTCAGTTCCCAACCAGCAACGTCATCGCTCGCGCAGCCCAAAACATCAACTGGTCCAGCGAGACGCAAATGATTGGCGGCAAGAAGCACCGCAAGATTTCGGTCCTGTACGGCAGCTTCCAAAAGACAAACCTCAGCGCCTTCCAGCAAGGTATCTGGAACGGTGGCCTGGTCGCCAACGACACAACCTTCAACGGCTTCGTGACATTCAACGGTGGCGTTAAGTTTAACGGTGACGCAACATTCGATGGCGACGTCGCCTTCAATAAGAACGTTACCTTCAGTAGCAACACAGCCGGCACCGTTACCGTACCAGTAGGGCAGAAGACTGTGACCGTAACGTTCAGCCGCGAACACACCGAGAAGCCAGTCGTAAACATCACGCCAGAAGAGTTTGTCAGCGGCAGCTACCGCGTGAAGGAAGTCGCCAAAGATAAGTTCGTGATTGAGCTGAGCCAATATCAGTCGGCCGATGTCCACTTCAACTGGTCGGCCCTGAGCGCAACCGCAGCAAATTGACGCTAGCGCTCAACTCGCTTAAGATTAGAGATAACATTGGAGGAGAATAATGGCTATTTCGTTGCCGCGGGTACATACCAAACCAGTGCTGATTGTCTCGGCGATCTTGCTCGTTATTGCGGGCGGTTTGGCGGTGTTCTTCTACAAGCAGTATGTTGACCTCAAGAATAGTCCGGACGTCGTGGCTAAGGAAAACACAGCGCGAATTGTGAGCAAGGTCAGTAAGCTCTATGCTTTGCCGGGCGACGAAGACCCAACCGTTGCCGAAGTTAGCGACAAGTCAAAGGTAAAAGACCAACCGTTCTTTAAGAATGTCGAAAACGGCGACTACGTGTTGGTGTATCCGAAGGGCCGCATTGCCATTTTGTACCGCGAATCTCAGGACAAGATCATTAACGTTGGACCGGTCGCAATCGACTCCGCTCAGGGCCAAACGCAGGCACCAGCCCAAACCCAAACTCAGCCAAAGAGCACCGTCAAACCCTAAGTATAGTGTGCATTTTACAGCACGCGCCGCTAGCCGTGGTGGTATATACTTGAGTTAAACCAAACTTAACAATTATCCATTCCACTGGGCGGAATCACGTGCAAATCGTGAACTGTGCCGCAACGGTAACGAGCCTCGCTCGAAGTCCGACACACCCACTGCGAATGTAATTCCCGAGCAGGAACAACCTACAAGACCAGTCTCTTTGAGGCCTCTTTTCCTGCCCGGGGAAGAGGCTTTTTATTTACTGAAATGACAGTAGCGGCGGCGACAGATATCACGGGGCAGCGCGAAGACCTTGACCAACAACGGTACGAGGCCTATCAGGCGTGGGAGCGGCGCGAACTGGGCGACCCGCGTTTTGCGAGCACCCGTATGCTTGTCGACGACGTGCGAAATCATGGTCGTATTCTGGACGAAACTTGGGAGCGCTTTGATGTCGAGGAGCGAACATGGGGCGCCGAAGTGTTAAACGCGCCGCACATGCACGTCGACAGGTTCCGTGTTGATGGCAACGACATTATCGTCAAGGAGTCGGATGGCGTGAATCCGCGGTTGACGCTGCGCGATGTGTACCAGAATGGCCTTGATATCACGCGCGCCGATGTAGCGGCTGAGCCGGGTCTGGCGTTCCAGCTGCGTCGTGATGAACTGTTTATGGAATTCTACGAAGCCATCGAGCTGATGATGCGCGACCACAGTCAGCCCGACACGATCCACATGATTTCGACATGCCCAAGCCCGGACGAGTTGGGCGTTGACCATGACGAAGCGACGCGCCTGCTGCGATCAAAGTTTTACGACCTCGAGAATCGCAAATCATTTGACTATACTGCCCGCCGCTTGCCGGACGGCCGACTGGAGCTCAGCGCGACACGGCTGGATAGCAGCGATGTGGCGGCGCATGCGGCAGTCTTGCAATCATCTGGCTACGACAATGTCAGCTTCGCGCTCCTGACATCACACGAATTTGGACGATTCCTCAGTCGCGAAAACACAACATCACAACCTATCGAGGTTGTTGCTGCCGGGCGAGCCGCAGTTTACGACGCAGCAATGGAGCGCGCAACCGGCCAGGTGCACAAGTTTGGCCGTATTGACGATTCGGTCGATGCTCACGAATTTTTCCGCGATCACACTGAGGACTATTGGGCGGGCTACAAAGCATTTAACGAACTTTTGGCGTTGCACCTCGGCGGGCGCGACTTGGCGCCGGCACTTCAGGGGTATTTGCTTAAGTGTTTGGATGGGCAGGAGCGGGTAGGGCAGAGCGTGCTATCGCAAGAGAAGATCGACCGACTTCGTGTCCAGCTTGCGGGTGGTAAAATCACCGCCGACATGGCCTTGAGCTGTCGTGAACTTTTGGTGTATGACCACCACGCAACTATCACGCGTTTGTATCGCCAGTTTGCTCAAACCGGTGAGGTTGACCAGCTGGATTATGAAGGCGGAGGCGGTTTTATGGATGCGTACGCAGACGCCGCTAGCTCAAATGGCACAGAGGCCGCAGCCAATGGCGAGACATTTGCAGGTTGCGAGACGGCAACAGGCGTATCTGGGCTCAGTGCTGGCGAATCTGGCATGGGCGCAGCCGTACAGCTTGCCAGCCAGCTCGGTGTGTCGCTGGAGCAAGCTATGCGCATGCAGGCAGAAGAAGCCGCGCACTGTTTGCGCATTCAGCTGTACGGCTACACAATCCGCCGCGACGTGCACTGTCCGTTCTGCGAAAAGACCGTGGACGCTCGAGACAGTACAGCAGCTATTGAATGCCTGGACGACGAATGTCGCATGGTCCTGAACAAAGCAACCGGCGAGGCCAAGTCGCGCCTGGACCCAACTCGCGACCCAGGCGATAGCATCGATGGTGACGAAGGCTTACTTCAAGCTGTGGCCGCGCCAAAACTTCAAAGCGGCCGGGACTACGAGCTTGGTGGTAGGCGGTACCGACGCACGCTTCTGACGGTTGTTGGTGGGGCGCAGATTCAGTACACCGATGAAGCCGGCCAACACATCAAGGGCGCAGCCGCTCAGCAGCTAGAGGCAATTATTGTTGGCCAGATCGCAGCTGAGTCTCAAGCTGCGTAAGGTGACGGTCGCGGTAGTTGTCGAAGTCTTTTTTGTCCAGGCTGGTGCGTTTGAGGAAGTTGCCGATCTTTTCGCTGCCTATCAGGTACGGCATCATGATGTACGTTGCGCCATTGTTGTATAGCTCGTTTGCTTCTTCGAATGTGTCGGCGTGACAGATGAATATTGCGTCAGGGTTCTCGTGTGCGACGTGCTTCAGCAGGCTCAGGTTGGTCGGGAAGTCGACCATGACGCTCACGATCAGCTTGGCTTTGCTGACGTTGAGCTCTTTTAGAAGTTCTGGGTCGGTTGCGTCACCGTACATAAAGTTAATGCGTTGGCGCTCGAGGTGCTCAATGACCTCAGGATTGTAGTCCACGACAATGAACCGGCGGCGCATTTCGCGGAAGACTTTGGCAAATTCCTGGCCACCCTTGTGGTAACCAAACATCACGATAGGGTAGTCGGCGTTTGTTTTGGACTCTTCCTTTACGATGCGGCGCTCAAACAAACGGAGGCGATGTTCGAGTCCGGCGTACAGTTCGTCGTCGTAATGCATCAGGTATGTCGTGGCGCCAATGGTGATGATGGCGACCAGCGCAACGATGGCGCTGGTGAGCGGCGACACAAGGCCGTAACCCTGGGCGATAACAACAAGGATGAGCGAGAACTCGCTAATCTGCGCAATTGGCAGCCCAGCCTTAAAGCTTGTTCGCTTGGTGTAGCCCAAAAAGCCCAGGCCCATCATGACCATCAGTGGTTTAAACAGGATAACAACGAGCGATAACGCAATCGCCGGCAAAAGCGCCTGACTGAGGTTGCTGAGGCTCAAGCTTTCGCCCAAGACAATGAAGAACACGACAACAAAGAAGTCACGCAGTGGCTTGAGGCGGGCGGCGATCTCTTGGGCATAGGGCAGCCCGGCCAGGCTCACACCGGCAAACAGCGCACCAACCTCCAGCGAGAAGCCGGACATTTCAAAGAGTGTGGCGACGCCAAATCCCCAGGCGATGGCAAACAGGAACAGTAACTCCTGTGACGATGCGATGAACTTGCTGAGTCGTGGCAGAACTTTGGTGCTCACAAGCGCAAGCGCGAGTGCAATGCCGATGCCCTTCGCGGCCAGGAGGCCGATCTCTGTCGCATCAATACCACCCTTGCTATTAGCATCCAGTACGAGCAACGCAACGGTGGCGACAATGTCCTCGACAAGCAAAATACCGATACAAATTTGACCGTACAGTCTGGTCTGTTCGCGTTTGTCGTTTAGGACTTTCACGATGATGATGGTGCTACTGAACGTCAGTGCGGCACCGATAAACAGTGCGTCGGTAGCGCTGAGACCAATGGCGATAGAGACCAGATAGCCCAGGATCATCATGGCGCCGATCTCGAGAAGCGCGACAGTTAAGACAGTCTTGCCGAGCTTGCGGATGACATCGAGGTTCAACCCCATACCGATGATGAACAGCAGAAGGGCGATGCCAATCTTGCTGAAGCCCTCAAACGTTTCTTTGTCTTGGATGAGGTGTAGGAAGGATGGTCCGACAAGGATGCCGGTCAAAATGTATCCCACGATGAGCGGCTGACGGAGCAGCTTCATGATAATAGAAACGATGGCCACGACGGCAATAACTAGACTGAGTTGGGCAAAGATTGTTGATTCCATGTTTTTGTTTTTAGGGTGTTTGAAAGCATTATGACATAAGAATTAAATCCCGTCGACTATCCTGTTCGCTGATCTTCCCTGGTGCTATACTGAAAGCAAAGAGAAAGCGTAAGCCTTATGATCAAGTACTACTACAAAAACCTACGCAGCAAGCAGGTCAGTGAGTTGGATGAGTACCATCCTGGCTCATGGGTCAGCGTGCAGCAACCAACCGAAGACGAGATTGCCTTCCTGATTAAACGCTTCAAGCTCGAACCAGGTCACCTGGAAGACGCAATGGACGAAGACGAAATGCCCCGCCTAGAGAAAGAAGGCGACAAGAGCTATATCTTCATGCGTTACGCCTACACCAATGACGACCTCGAGCTCACGACGGCTCCGCTGCTGTTTATTGTCGGCCCTGACCTGTTAATCACAATCGCGCACGGTGAGATTCCTCGCATGCAGCGCTTCCTGACTGGCAAAGTTGAGTTTGCCACAACGCAGCGCGCTAAGCTGGTGCTGCAAATTCTGTTCCAGATCGTCGACGAATACGAGATCTTCATTAACAACATTAGCCGTCAGACCAAGGTTATTCGCTCGCGACTGCGTGGCCACGAGATTGGCAACCAGGATTTCGTAGACTTTGTGCTCATCGAGGACGAGCTGAACGAGTTCCTGAGCGCGCTTTTGCCAACGACCGCAATCTTGCGCCGCCTGCTACTGGGCAAACACATGCAGCTGTACGAGGAAGACCAAGATTTGGTTGAGGACTTACTGCTCAACAACGAGCAGTCGATCGAAAGTTGTAATAGTAACATCAAGACGATTATCAACATCCGCGAAGCTTATTCCACGATCAACTCAAACAACCTGAACCGCAGCATGAAGGTTCTGACCGCATTTACCGTCCTCATTACGCTGCCAAACGTTGTGTACGGAATGTATGGCATGAACATTCCATTGCCGTTCCAGCACGAGCCATGGGCGTACTTTTTTGTCCTGCCGCTCAGCCTCGGCCTGTCGTGGCTGGTCTGGATGGTGGCCAGGAAGCGCAGAATTTTCTAACAACTAACGATCGATAAAAGCGAAATGAAAACATCCGAACTCACCAATTCCACCAAAAACGCAGTCAAAGACATTTTGTTTCACAAAGATAAACGCCTCGAAAAGTTCCTCGACTTGCCGCTACACGAACGTGTAGCGATGCTGCATTCGCTGACGCCGCACGTGCGACGCGATATCTTATCGCACATTCCTGACCAAGACTTGGTTGATATCCTTGAAGCAATGGCGCCTGATGACGCAACCGATGTTTTGCAGTCGCTGGGCAAGCGCAAACGCGAGCGAGTCCTGTTGCTTTTGAGTGATGAAGTTCGCAATTCACTTTCTACGCTTCTGGAATTTGACCCAGATACCGCCGCTGGCCTGATGACATTGGACTACATTCAGGTTGATGAGGCAGATAACATTGCCAGCGTTGCCAAAAAGTTCCGCGCTCACGAGCAGCGAACTGGCCGCCCGCCGGTGATTCTGGTTTTTAAAGACGACAAGCTTTCGGGCTTTTTGCCAGGTCACGAACTTGGCCTCAGCGAGCCGCATGAGTCAATCGATGGCAGCATCAAGCGTATCCCAAAGATTTCGCACGCAGCATCGCACAAAGAGGTCGTTCACACGTTCCGTAGCCACCCGCACGGTAAAGTCGCGGTTATGAATGACGCCGGCGACCCAATGGGAATCATCTATTCGGACGATGTGCTCAAGCTGTTTCAGTCCAAGGAAGGCTCATCGCTGTACGACTTTGCAGGCGTGAGCGACGAAGAAGGCGTGACCGACGGCGTCGAGAGAAAGGTGAAGTTCCGCTACAAATGGCTGATCATCAACCTCGCGACAGCGTTTTTGGCGGCATTTACCGTGGGTCAGTTTGAAGAAGTTATTTCAAAGTACGTTCTGCTGGCGGTCTACATGCCAATTGTGGCTGGAATGGGCGGTAACGCAGCGACCCAGACGCTGGCCGTACTGGTCCGAGGCATAGCACTACGCCAGATTAGCCTGGAATCGGCCTGGAAAACGCTTAAAAGCGAGGTGGGGGCTGGGTTTATTAACGGCCTCATCAACGGCTTTATTGTGGCGTTTGTTGTGCTGTTTAAGGATCACGACTGGAAGATTGCGCTTATTTTGGCGCTGGCGATGGTTGTGAACCTGGTTGTCGCGGCTATCTTTGGTACCCTCGTACCTCTGATAATGTCGAAACTTCGCAAAGACCCAGCCGCATCGGCGACGATTTTTATTACGACAGCTACGGATGTGCTCGGATTCTTGGCCTTCTTGGGCCTCGCGTCCCTCATCTTGGCATAAAATCTTTTGATGGTATGGGTACAAAATTACTACAGTTTTTTGCCCGAATCTCTTGCCATCTCATTCCGCTTATGATTGACGCCAAATCCAAGGTTTGATAGATTTGTCTTTGTGTTTGCCGCGTAGCGAACGGCCGCGAATAGTAAACAAGGAGTATATCCTACTATGCCCATTGACATTCGCAAGGTCCCTTCCAGGACTAAGCGTATTGAGGTGGAAATCGTTCCCGCCGAGTGGCAGCTTTACATAGTCCACTAGGAGATTGGAAGAGTTAACTAGTTAGCTCTATGCCCAATCCAACGTCAAAACCCCCAGGAATTTCCCGGGGGTTTTGCTTTATCTCAAAATGGAGGTGAGCCCTTTAACGTCCGGGCTCAGGACGGAGGATGCTGCTGGGATGAGTCAGAGGCTAGCTCTGAGGTGCGGGTGGCGGAAGGTCAGGGTTGTGCTTGCGCACGTCGACCTTAGGGCAGTCGCGGCACTTAAGGGTATCGAGCCACTCTGGCTCGCGCTCCTCGAGCGCTGCCTTCAGCCTTTCGTCGCTGTAGCACCACTTGCGGTTTGTGACGACCCACGCGGGGTGGGTGCACTCTTTACGGTGTCGGCTCATCCCTTTGAGCCTTTCTTGTGTAACTGTGCCGCCAGCTATAGGCGGCCCGAGCAACAGAGGGATTCTACAGGGGTAGACCCCTTACGTCAAGGTTTATTCAGTGGCGGGTGGCTTCAGGCCGGCCTTTTCGTACTCGTCGTTGATAAGCTGAGTGAGCTTTTCTTTGCTGAATGTGTCGTCCTGTGAGATCTTTTGGCCGTTTAGCATAACGGTTGGAGTCGAGTTGTAGCCGTATTTGCTAGCAGTTGCGCGGTCGCGATTGATCTTGGCTGTGATGTCAGGGTTCGTGAGGTCGCTTTTGAACTTATTAGTGTCGAGGCCGAGCTGTGAGGCGTACGATTCGAACGTTTTGCTGCGATCACTTGCTGCTGCGTCCTTCCATTGAGCCTGGTTTTGGTACAGCAGGTCGTGGTATTCAAAGAATTTACCTTGCAGACCGGCTGCTTCAGCGGCAGTTGCGGCAGCGAGCGCGTTCGGGTGAATTGTCGTGAGCGGCAAGTTGCGGAAGACGAAAGTTAGGTTGTCTTTGTACTTTTCTTTAATTTCTTTCATGAGCGGGAAGACGCTTTCGCAACCAGGGCACTGGAAGTCGGCGTATTCAACCAACACGACTTTGCCGGCAGTGCTGCCGAAGACGTGGTCGGCGATTGGGCCTTCCGTAATGGCCTTAGTTGCATCTCCGCTGTAGGGAGAGCTCGAGTCATTCTTGTTAGTAATGATAATAAGTCCCAAAATACCTAGGCACAAAAGTGCAAATATAATCCATCTCGTTTTTGTCATAACCTCTTTATAATAGCGTAGTTTTGTGGACTTTTACAAAAAATATGGGCTCGAGTTATAATTCTGAGGTTCAGATGAGTCAACCCTGGAGGGGATCCACATGGTACGGCAACTATCATCCGTGGACGGTATGGCGTGGGGCGACTTCGACCGCCGCTGCCGCGAGATCGTTCTGGCGATGGCAACGGGAGTCCGTCGCGACGCCACTGGTGCGGAGGTTGGCAAGAAGGCCAGCTACGCCGGTGTGGCTGACGCTGATGTCGTCACGACCGCTGACACCAACGCCCAAGCGCTGTTCGTGAGGATGGCGACAAGGGCTCGTGAGGAGGGTGGCCTCCCGGCGGGTGTCGGCTTCCGTGGC